>QMPG01000093.1 GCA_003648455.1 Bacteroidota bacterium | reverse complement strand
TTTTCATATAAATTTATCCAAATTTTCTTGAATTATCCCGATAGTACTTCAAAAATTTGGATAAATTTCTAAAGAAAAATAATTGAAGCTGTGATAATATTTTATATCGAACTCAGGTTAATATTATTTACTTTTACACAAATTGTTTTTATAAAATAATAATCATAAGTAAGTATAAGTATCCTTTTTAATAATTATTCGTAATACTATAGAAATCAAATTCTATAAAATAATAAAAATCAATTATGAAAAAAATTTGTCTGTTAATAACATTATTCTTTGTTACAAGCTATTCCTTTTTACATGCTGAACAAAAAAAAGTGTTTTTAAGTTCAAACACATCAGCTGTTAAAATTATTCAGAATTCAAATCAAAAATTAATTATAAAAACTTCTGTGCCCGAAATTAGTATTACAGATATTAGTACAAATGAAGGTCTGTTTTCAAAATTAATTATTGATGGCTATACAAGAAATTATAATGTTGGAAAGCCGCAGCTTCCTTCTTTAAATAAATTAATTGAAATCCCTCAAGATGCTAATGTTAAGGTAAAAATTGTTTCGTTCAACGAAAAAACATTAAATTTATCAAGCAAAGGAATTACTCATAAAATTGTTCCTGCACAACCATCTATAGCCAAAAACATTGATAAAGACAAAGTTGAATTCAAATATAACAAGACTTTTTATTCTAAAAATAGATTTAATACAGATAGTATTGCAAAAATTGAGATTATTGGAACAATGAGAGGAGTACAACTTGGGAGGTTAAAAATTTCCCCTTTTAGATATAACCCTGCTGAAAATATTCTTAAACTTTATACAGATATTGTTGTTGAAATTGATTTTGAAGGAGCAAATATTCCAAAAACACAATCATTAAAAAAGAAAACTAATTCACCATACTTTGAAGCTGCATATAAACAAGCAATTAATTATAAAACCGTCAACACTAAAGATGCAATAACAAAATATCCCATTAAATATGTGATTGTTTCCGACCCAATGTTTAAAGAAACATTGCAACCATTTATTGAATGGAAAACAAAAAAAGGTTTTTATGTAATTGAAGCATATACAGATAATCCTGAAGTTGGCAACACAAACACATCAATAAAAGATTATCTTGCAAACTTATATAAGTCTGCAACAGAAAACGACCCTGCTCCTACTTTTGTATTGTTAGTTGGAGACATCAATCAAATACCTGATTTTGACGGATTAACCGACAATCACTATACTGATTTATATTATTTTGATTATACCGGTGATTATTTACCTGAGGTTTATTATGGTCGTTTTTCGGCAAATAATATAGATGAATTGCAAGCACAAATTGATAAAACATTAGAATATGAACAATATTTAATGCCAAACCCTTCGTATTTAGATACAGTTGTTATGGTAGCCGGAGTTGATGCTGACAACGCTCCAATTTATGGAAACGGACAAATCAGTTATGGCACTAATAATTATTTTAATGAAGCGCATGGTATAACATCGCTAACCTACCTTTATGCAAGTGGAGAAGGCTCTGATGCACCAAATGCTTCAAATGAAATTATTCAGCATATCAGCGATGGAGTTGGTTATGCAAATTACACTGCACATTGCAGTCCTAGTGGCTGGGCTGACCCTAGTTTTAAAACCAGTGACATTACAAAATTGCAGAATGTTAGTAAATATGGTTTGTTGGTTGGAAACTGTTGCCAATCATCAACTTTTCATCAAACAGAATGTTTTGCAGAAGCAATGTTGCGAGCTAAAAATAAAGGAGCCGTAGGTTATATTGGGGGTTCAAATTATACATACTGGGACGAGGATTTTTACTGGGGAGTTGGTGCTACAAATGTTTCATCAAGCCCGACTTATGATATCCATCTCGGTTCTTACGATAGAATGTTTCACGACCACGGCGAAAGCAAATCTGCATGGTATGTAACTAATGGTCAAATGGTTAATGCCGGTAATCTTGCAGTTACTGAGGCTAACACAAGTCTGGTTAAATACTATTGGGAAATTTATAATTTAATGGGCGATCCTTCTTTAATGAATTATTTTTCAGTGCCTTCTGACTTGTCGGTTTCTTATAATCAAAATATTGTGGTAGGAGACTCTTCTTTAACAGTTAATTGTGAACCCAATGCTTATGTTGCATTGTCGTATAATAATATATTGCTGGATGCTAAAATTGTTGGTGCAGACAGCTTGGCACATCTTTCATTCACACCGCTTATTGAATTGGGGAATGTTTCAATAGTTATTACTAAACAAAACAAAAAACCTTATATTAATGAAATTGGAATTATCCCGGGTAATATCCCTTTTGTAATTTTTCATGATTTCGAAATTAATGATTCTCTCGAAAACAATAATTCATTAGCTGATTATGGTGAAAGTATTTCTCTTAATATAGAATTAAAAAATATTGGAAAAGTAGAAGCAAATAATTTATCTGTTCTTCTTTCTACCGATGATGATTTTGTAAGTATTAACGATAGCATTGCTAATGTGTTAACAATTCAGGGGAAAGACACCTCAATAATTAATCATGATTTTATTTTTCATATTTCCAATTCTGTGCCAGACCAACATAAGGCATTAATAAATGTTAAGATTACAGACGATAGCAGCAATGTTTGGAATTCTTCATTTAATATTATTCTTAATGCTCCTGATTTTGATTTTTCTCAAATTGTTATTGACGACACTCTTGGAGGAAATTCAAACAATCGCCTTGATTGTGGCGAAGCTGTTAAATTTAATTTTAATGTTTTAAATAATGGACATGCAGATTTTAAAAAGGCTTCTTGCAAATTAAGTTCAAGCGATACTAACGTAACAATTATTAATAATTCAATTAATTTAAATGAAATAAATGCTTTATCGTCAACAGCAATAGAGTTTCCTATTCTGTTAAACACACATACTCCTATCGGTAATGAAATTAATTTTGTTCTTGTTATAGATGCAGCTCATTATTCCGACACTTTGCAGATAACAAAAAAAATTGGCTTATCTGTTGAAGATTGGGAAAAAGGAAACTATAATACTTATAATTGGGATAACTCAAGCAGTAAACCCTGGGTTATTGATGTTAATCCTTATGAAGGAATTTTCTGTGCTAAATCGGGAAATATCTCTTTTGACCAATCAACAAAATTAAGCATTACAATTGATGTAATTAACAACGACACAATATCATTTTATAATAAAGTATCGAGCGAAGGCAGTAGCTCTGCTTATTACGATTATATGGAATTTTCTATCGACAGCATTTCTCAGGACAAATGGGCAGGCTCTGTTAGTTGGAGCAAACAGCAATATCCTGTCTCTCGTGGCGAACACACTTTTTCGTGGTCTTACAATAAAGATGGTAACACAAGTGAAGGCTCCGATTGTGCGTGGATTGATTACATTACTCTGCCTTATTTCGATTATTTAAAAGATAACACAGACAATGCTCCTGAATTTGTTTCAACTCCTAAAGACAAAGCAACTCAAGACGAAGAATATTTATACAACCTTAGGGTAGACGATATTGATACCGATGATAGAATTATTATTACTTGTGTAGAAAAACCCGATTGGCTGAGTTTTGCCGATAACGGCGACGGAACAGCAGATTTAACCGGAACTCCCGATTCTATTGATGTTGGAAATACCGACATAATATTATCTGCTTTTGACGGAACTTTGAGGGTTAATCAATATTTTAATTTAACAGTTAATGAAAAAAATGTTGCACCATTATTTTCTTCTTCACCAAGTTTATTCGCAAAAATATATAAGCCTTATCATTATTACATAAAAACAATTGATAACAATGCAAATGACACTTTAACAATTTCATGTTTGTTTAAACCCGACTGGCTAAATTTTGCTGATAATCAGGACAATTCGGCTGTTTTATGGGGAACACCAACGTTAAACCAATTTGGTGCCGGCTTTGTTGCTCTGTCTGTTACCGATGGTGAACTAACGACAAACCAACAGTTTACATTATACGTAACTAACAACACATCAATAAACAGTTTGCAAGATAAAAATATTGGTTTTGACTTATTCCCAAATCCTGCAAAAGATTACGTGGAATTAATTTATAAATTAGACCAATCATCAACTGTTAACTTGCAGATTTTCGACATTCTTGGCAAACAAATTCATTCTGTTATAAACAACAGGGAACAAAACACAGGTGAATATTTTTATTCTATTGATACAAAAAAATTCCAAAAAGGAATTTATTATTGTCGTTTAACAATTGATAATAAAATTTATACAAAAAAATTATTGGTTCAGTAAATATTGAATCAATCTCAAAAAATTATTTTGTTTTTAGAAATTACCAAAAAGCTGTCACAAAATTTCAAAATATTGTGGCAGCTTTTGTTATTAACCCGTTTTATTCATGCAAAAACGAAGTGAATTGCAGGAATAAGCGATGGATAGTGAAAAGTAAAACGGGAACCGAACCACCAGCTGGCGGTGAGCTCACGCAAGTAAACCTCTCATTAGAAGCACCAAATTGGGGCTTATTAAAAACACCAAATTTGTTGGTAATTCTTAAGCGTAGAAAAATTATGAATTTTTCGGGTTAAAACGTATTATCAAGAAGGAAACTAACACTCAAATGACAACTGAATCAATTCTCACACCACCCAATCCCGAAAAGTAAGTGCAAATTTTTATGTCTGTCCCAAATTCAAAAAAGCTTGTATTAATATTTAAACGCAACTATTTTTTATCTTTTGCAGTCTATCAATAGTAGTATAATTACAATCCAAACCTCATAATATTATGAAAACAATAAAATTTATATTTTTAGCAATCATCATTTCAGTTTTTTTTGGTTCGTGTGAAAAAAATGAAAACCCTTCGCCACATATTCCCGATATTAATTTGAATCTAAAAGAGCAATCGCTGGTAAATTCAAGCAATAAATTTGGCTTTGATTTGCTTAATGAAATAAATAAAACAGAGGAGCAAAATAAAAACATTTTTGTTTCACCATTAAGTGTTTCGTTTGCTTTAGCTATGACATATAATGGCGCCGATAATGAAACTAAAACAGCCATGGAGCAGGCTCTTAGACTTAACGGGTTAACTACTGATGAGATAAACAGCTCGTTTAAAAATATTATGAACTCATTAATCGGGCTCGACCCAAAAGTAACGCTCAATATTGCAAATTCTATTTGGTACAGAGAGAATTTTCATGTTGAACAAAACTTTATTGATGTAAACAGAGATTATTATGATGCTGAAGTAAATGCCTTAGATTTTGGTGCTCCTCAGGCAAAAGATATTATTAATAATTGGGTGGCTACTAATACAAACAATAAAATTAAAAAGATTATTGATGAGTTATCGACAGAAACAGTTATGATACTTATTAATGCAATATATTTTAAAGGAAACTGGAAATATAAATTTGAAAAAGATGCCACCGATATAAAACCGTTTTACCTTGCTGACGGTACAACAAAAAAGGTTTTGATGATGCAGCAAGAAGGTGATTTTAATTATCTGTCAACCGATTTATTTACAGCAATTGAACTGCCTTATGGTGATGAAAAATTCAGCATGCTTATTATGTTGCCCAAGCAAGACAAAACCACCAATGATATTATAAACGAACTAAATGACAATAATTGGAATACGTGGATCAACAACTTTGAAAAAACTAACGATATAAATGTTATAATCCCGAAATTTAAATTTAAATATGATAAAATTTTAAACGATGTTTTAAAAAATATGGGAATGGAAATAGCATTTATGGGCGGTGCCGATTTTGCAAAAATTAATCCCTCAGAAAGTTTATCCATATCCAAAGTTATACATAAAACCTATGTTGATGTAAATGAAGACGGAACTGAAGCTGCTGCTGTTACTGCTGTTTTACTGGATAATTGTGTAGGCCCTGCAAACATCTTTAACGCCAATAAACCGTTTATATTTGCAATAAAAGAAAAAAGTACAAACTCAATTCTTTTTATTGGTAAACTTGCAAATCCCGATTATGAATAAAATTGATTAGACTTTTATTTTTATTTTTTATTCTTTTTCGTAAAATTTTATAAATATATCCTTTGTGTTTATATAAAGTATTTATTATTTCCATTAATTCAACGGTAAAGCCGGCTGAGGCATCTTTAATGTTTGTTTTTTCAAATTTTGTTAGAAATTTTAAACCCTTAAGAGGTATAATTAATATTTCTTTAGATAAAGCAGTGTAGTATAAAAACATTAAACTTTCAACTCCAAAACGAGAAGTCTTCATTTTTTTTAATAAAGGCTTTATATCGTTCTTTAATAAAGCTCGTTGACCTGTTAATAATTTAAAAGGGTTTATTTTGTAAGGTATTTTTGTTTCTTCAGGTTGTCCTAAAACCAAGCTTGCTTCATTATTTAAAATAGGTTTAATAAGTATATCAATATATTCGGGTTCCATATTTATTAAATCAGCATCGAAAAAAACCAATAAATTATTTTTAGCGTTTTCAATACCAGTAGTCAAAGCATAGCCTTTGCCTTTATTTTTTTGAAAATTAATGATATTAACATCAATTTTTGTTTTAATATTATTCAGCACTTCCAATGTGTTGTCAGTTGAACCATCGTTTACGACAATAATCTCATCAATTTTACTGTTTTTATTTATGCCGGAAAGAACATTTTCAATTGTTTTTTCTTCATTATAGGCACAGACTATTGCAGTTATTTTTTCTTCCATTTTTATTTTTTTTACTTTTCGGTGTGAATTCAAATATCAGATTTGCATTTCTTCAAGTTTATCAACCAAAGTATTAACAAAATTAGTTAATGGTTTTTTTGCAACCATTTTAAGCATAGGATTTAATTCTGCTTTTATAGTTAGTTTTATGCGAGTATCGTTTTCAGATACTGATTTTATTTGTATCCAAAAATTGAAATTAAACGGTACTTTTTCGTCATTAGTAATTTTAATTAATGAAAAAGGCTGACGTTCGATAATTCTCATTCCAAAATCACCAATATTGTCAATTGTAAAACTGCAAGTATCTTCAGTTGCAACATAATTTTTCACCTTTTCCTGAGGTATGAAATTATTAAAATTATTAAATCTGCTTAATAAGTTAAATATTTTTTCTTCAGAACTGTTAATTTTTCCTATTCTACTTTCAATTGTTGTCATGCTTGTTATTAAAAAAAATTATCTTAAGTTATTTATATTGTTGCTACCCAATTTTCAGGATCGGTTCTCCATTTTCTTAATGATACCAAATCATTATCACTTACTATATTATTTTTATGAGCATAAGCAATTAATGTTTCATAATTTGATAATGTGATAAGTTTACAATCTGCATTTTTAAAATTATCTTCTGCAATTTTGAAACCATAAGTAAAAATTGCCAACATACCTAAAACATTACAGCCTGCTTTTCTCAATGCATCAACAGCTTTAAGACTGCTAGCACCTGTCGACACAAGATCTTCAATAACCAAAACAGACTGCCCTTTTTTTGTTACACCTTCAATTAAATTTTCGAGTCCATGTTTTTTTGGCGACGACCTGACATAAACAAACGGCAAACCTAAATAGTCGGCAACCAAGGCTCCTTGTGCAATTGCGCCTGTTGCTACGCCGGCAATTAAGTCAAGCTTGCCAAAATTCTTTTTAATTGCATTTACAAACTCTGATTTAATAAAATTCCTAGCTTCAGGGTATGACAATGTTTTTCTATTATCACAATAAATTGGGGCTTTTAATCCTGATGCCCATGTAAAATAATTTGCAAGATTGATTTTTATTGCGTTAATTTGTAATAAGACTTTTGCAATTTCTATTGATGGTTCATTTATATTCATAACATTAACATGTATAAAATTTATTTCGGCGACAATATCTTATTTTTGACCAACATTTACAAAAAAAACTACGAAAATAATTTTGGTTTATTTTGTAAATATTCTTCCGGAATGAATTTTAATTTACTTATCGAATTATTTGAAAAAAACAAAACCTTAAAAAAACTTTTTGTTTTCGATCATAATCTGGAAGAGATGTTTGTTAAGTTCAAAACTGAATTTCAATTTATTGAAGCAGCCGGAGGTTTGGTTTTTAACAAGAAAGGAGAAATACTTTTTATCAAACGCCGAGGTAAATGGGATTTGCCAAAGGGTAAAGTTGAACCTACCGAGGAATGCCATAATGCAGCATTGAGAGAAACATCTGAAGAATGCGGAATAACAAATATGGAAATTACAAGCATCCTTTGCTCAACATATCATACTTATTTTATTGGAGAACAACGCATACTAAAAAAAACATTTTGGTATAAAATGGAATATTCAGGCAACGAAGAACTTAAACCTCAACAAGAAGAAGATATTACTTTTGCCAAATGGTTTAAAAAATCAGAACTTAAAACTATTACGGATAATACCTACCCATCAATTATTGACGTTTTAAAAGACGCAAATTTAATTTCCTGACTTTATCAATTTTGAAAAATAATATTCAAAATGCTCTCTTGGTGAATATGCCGGACACATGCTAAGTTTTCCTTTAGTATTTATTAAATAATACATTGGAGTAGTTTTTACCTTATATTTTTTTATTATATCCGACTGATTTTCAAAATGCAATAAATCCCAATCATACCCATTTTTTTTAAATAATTTCACACAGTCTGCAAAATTATCATCAATAGAGATTGAAAGAATTACAAGTCTATCATCTTTTTTTTCTTCATTCAATTTTTTTAATAATTCTAAATCTTGTTTACACGTAAAACTTAATGTTGTTATAAAATTAAGATAAACATATTTTCCTTTATAATCACTCAGATTTGTTAACACACTATCGCTATTATAAAGCTCAAACTTAGGGGCGTTAAATCCATTTCGCAATTGTGTTACGTTTTCCTTTATGTTATTTGCAATGTTTTTATTTTCAGGAATATTTGTTAAAATTTTCAAAGAATCTAAAGTATAAAACAAGCTTGACGAAGGAAAATCATTTGTGCTAAAAGCATCGAATAAGCCCTTTAAAATAACTAAATCTTTAAAATTATTATCGTTGGCAAAAGCAAGATTATTATCAAGTGTTTTTTTTATAAAAGAAGGACTTTTGGCATAGGCAATATCAGAAAAAAGTCTCTCGCCTTCTTTAGTGTTAATATAATCGGAAAAATAATTTTGATAAAGCTGATTAAACAAATCCATATATGCAATATTATCGTAGAGAACAGGCTGGTTTGAAAAATAATATTTTGTTACATATTTCACATCTCTCTGATATGATAGAAACCGTAAAAAAGCAAATCTATATTTTTTATAATTAACAAAATATTTGTTTTCGTATTTTGCAAAAAGCGAATCAATGCTTAAGGTAAGCGAATCAATATTTTTGCTATATGATTTATGATAAATATTATAAAAATTATTCTTTAAATAATCCTCATACATATAGTCAAAATCTCTAATAAGAAAATTTAAATCTGCCGGTGTTTTGTTTATTATTCCTGCATAATATTCGCTTTGCTCGAAAAAAGGATTAAGTTTATCGGCTATAGATTTTTCTTGCTTGTCTGGTAATCCAATTTCATAAGTAGAATCTGGTTCAACAAATAAAATCACTTTATAAATACCTAGAGGTGCAAAAATATATTTCGTTTTATCAACATCAAATTTGCACAAAAATTTACCATTCTGACTAACTTTACACTCGCAGATTTTTTTTTCTTTATAAGTAATTAAATCAGAATATGTATAAAAAAATAAACTGTCGCC
>QMPG01000092.1 GCA_003648455.1 Bacteroidota bacterium | reverse complement strand
GTTTAAATATTTAGAAAGTTTTAAAATTTATCGGACAGCAATAATTATTTTATTATAATCCACCCTAATTTTAAATTGACCCAATATTAATAATATTATTTATATTTCTTTATTTTAGGTAAATATTTTAATCTAAAAAGATTACTGATGAAAAATAATATAGACCACAACAAATGTAAAAAAATGTAAACTTTGTATAGAAGTTTGCCCTGTAAACATTATAGGTATTGATACAAATGGCTTAGAGAATCTTATTCCCTCGCTCGGCGAAGTCTCTGACTTCGCCGCTTTATACTTTTTGCAAAGCCCCAGCTGCCGCATCGATTGCATCGTGTGGCATAAAAGCACTTTCATATTACCATGATTTATAAAAAATTTATTACATTTGATAAATGAGTCGTAATTACAAATTTTATAATCCTGAAGGAATTTATTTTATAAGTTTTGCGGTAATTGAATGGCTATATGTATTTACAAGAAAAGAGTATAAAAACATAATAATTGATAGCTTACATTATTGCCAAAAAGAAAAAGGACTTGAAATTTTTGCATGGTGTATAATGACTATTCATATTCATTTAATTTTTAGAAGTATAAAAAAAACAAAACCGGAATTGCTTATTGGAGATTTCAAAAGATTTACTAGTAAAGCAATAGTTAATGCAATTATAAATAACCCTAAAGAAAGTAATAAGCTTATAAACGAAAAAATTAACTATATTCACAATAATCCTGTTACAATTTTTAGCACAAACGTTTCACACAATATAAAAACCTTTGCTTTGATTAAATAAATGTATTAACTTTGTAATTACAAATTAAAGTTAATGTTATGGATATTTCAATTGTACCAATAGGTAATTCAAAAGGGATCAGATTGAGCAAAACTGTACTTGAAAAGTATAACATCAAGGACAAAGTTGAATTGATACTTGAGAAAGGTTATATCATTTTGAAACCAAAGGCAGAACCAAGAAAAGGTTGGGGAAAAGCTTTTAAGAAAATGCACGAGACAGGTAATGATAAGTCATTAATGAATGACGTATTTGATGACGAAAATTTTGAAGAATGGCAATAAATCAGTATGAAATCGTATTAGTTAATCTTGACCCGACAATTGCGAGTGAGATTGAGAAGACTCGTCCTTGTGTGATAATTTCCCCGAATGAGATGAATAAGTATTTGAATACTATAGTTATTGCTCCAATGACAAGTAAATCTAAGAAATATCCAACCAGAGTTTTGGTGAAACATGATAATAAGAAAGGTTGGATTGTAATTGACCAAATTAGAACAATTGATAAGCAAAGAATAATTAAGACTCTTGACACTTTAACTGAAAAGGAAATTGAAAAAGTTAAGTCGATACTTAAGGAAACTTATATCGACTAATTTTTTATATAGTATGTAATCTGGTGCACGAGTCCCGCTTTGTTATACAAATCTGCCGGATTTTCAAAATCCGGCAGATTTAAAGCAGAAATATTAATTTTGGTATTTATTATTATAAATATGCAAACAAAATACACAGAAGCACTACAACCCGAAAAATATTATCATATTTACAATAGAGGTAATAACGGTGATAATCTATTTTATAGAAAAAGCAATTACGAATATTTTTTAAAAAAAATTGATGAGTATTTATCTGATTTCCTTATTGTTCATGCTTTTTGTTTGATACCTAATCATTTCCATTTACTTGTAGAAATAAAAAGTGATAAAGAAATAATAGAAACAATTTTTACAAAAGAAAAATATAAGAAGTTACTATCTAAAAATCTGCCGGATTTACAAAATGATAACAAATCTGCCAGATTTTTAAAATCTGGCAGATTTAATAGAGAAACAGATGAAAATTTAAGCAAAATATTAAGCAAACAATTTTCATATTTTTTTATATCATATTCAAAATCTATAAATAAGCAAGAAAATCGTAGAGGCAGTTTATTTGAAAAACCTTTTAAACGAAAATCAATAAACAGCGAAGAGTATTATCGTTATTTAATTTATTATATTCATCATAATCCTGTTCATCACGGTTTACGAGACGATTATTCGAATTATCAGTGGAGTTCTTACAAAAGAATTTTAAGTAAAAAAGCAAGCAAACTACCAAAACAAAGAATAATATCAGAATTCGACAACAAAGAAAATTATATTTACTATCATTCGCAAGAACATGATGCAGAGAAATATAAAGATATAATAATTGATTAGAAATTAACAATTGTTATACAAATCTGCCAGATTTCAAAAATCCGGCAGGTTTAAAGAAAAAAAAATATTAATTTTGGTACCCTGCTAATCGTACTCTCTAACTACGCTTTTAATGTATAACCCGTTAAGTAGTCTTTAACAAAAGAATTTACTCAAACAACCTCTTAATCAAATCTTTTCGGTTAATTTTTTCTAACACCTGCTTAATTTGTTGTTTATATTCTCTTTTGTACCAAAAGAAAAAACATCGTTGATCTAGCTTGTCTTTTTTTGTTTTTGCCGAGTAAATTTTTTCTAAGGTATATGGATGATAACCCGAATAATAAACCACGGTTGCAAGCGTCATTGGTGTAGGAGTGAAGTCTTGCACCTGCTCAAGTTTAAAGTCAAGGTTTTTTGTTTTTATAGCCAGTTCAGCCATATCATCGTTTTTGCTGGCAGGGTGACTCGAAATAAAATATGGTATTAATTGCTGAGAGAGATTATTGTCTTTGTTAATTTTATCGAAATAATTTTTCAGTTTAATAAAAAGCGAGAAACTTGGTTTTCTCATTATTTTCAGAACCTTATCTGATGTATGCTCAGGTGCTACTTTTAGTCTGCCCGAAACATGATTTACAACAAGCTCATTAAAATATTTTAAATAATCGCCTTTTATCTCAAGGTCCTTGTCAAATAACAAATCATATCGAATGCCACTTCCTACAAATGCCTTTTTAATTTTGGGATGATTGTTTATCTGTTTGTATAAATCGATTAAAGATTTATGACTTGTGTCTAAATTTTTACATATTGACGGGTTTATGCACGATGGTCTCTTACATTTTTCGCAAAGCGATAAATCACGTCCCTGCATTTTATACATATTTGCCGATGGTCCGCCAATATCAGAAATATATCCTTTAAAATCGGGCATTTGTGTAATCGCTTCTAACTCCTTCAAAATTGATTTTTCCGACCGGCTAATAATAAATTTCCCCTGATGTGCCGAAATTGTGCAAAAACTACAACCACCAAAACATCCGCGATGAATATTTATCGAGAATTTAATCATCTCATAAGCAGGAATTGCTCCTTTGTTATTATATCTGGGGTGAGGCAATCTGGTAAATGGCAGATTATAATATGAATCAATTTCTTTTTCAGAAACTTTGGGATATTGAGGGTTTATAATAACTAATTTATCGTCAATTTTTTGAATTATTACTTTAGCATGAATCGAATTTGCTTCTTCTTCAATAATTTTAAAGTTTTTGGCAAATTTTAATTTATCGCTTAAACATTCTTCGTGAGAATTAATATAAATTTTTTCACTGTTTTTATTAAAGTTAATTTTTTCATCATCATTAATTAAAAAAGCAGTCTGTGGTATTGATTTTAAATTTTTGAAAGGGACGCCTTTTTGCAATAATCTGACAATTTCTTTAATAGGTTTTTCGCCCATACCGTAAACCAATAAATCGGCTTTGCTGTTTATTAATATGCTTGGCATTAGCTTATCCGACCAATAGTCGTAATGCGTTAAGCGACGCATAGAAGCTTCAACACCACCAATTATTATAGGCGTATCAGGATATAATTTTTTAAGAATATTTGTATAAACAGTTGTTGCATAATCAGGTCTGAAGCCGGAATTTCCACCCGGAGTATAGGCATCATTGGAACGCCTGCGACGATTAGCAGTATAATGATTAACCATTGAATCCATGCAACCGGAAGTAACAGCAAAAAATAATCGGGGTTTACCAAGTTTTTTAAAATCTCTTAAATCGTCCTTCCAGTTAGGTTGAGGAACAATAGCAACACTTAAATCTTCATTTTCAATTATTCTGCCAATAACAGAAGCTCCAAAAGATGGGTGGTCTACATAAGCATCTCCCGAAAAAATTATTACATCTACATAATCCCAATCGCGTTGTTTTAATTCTTTTTTCGAAGTAGGAAGCCATTTTGTAATATCGTATGTTTGATTATAGCTCATTTTATTAATCCTTAAAATCCGTAAGCCGTAGTACAAATTTGTTGATAAACTGCAAGTTGATTATAATTTACTATAATTTATAAAAGTTAACCGTGTAATGGATAGTTAATTTGTAAACGAATAAAGATTTACTTGCGGATTCTATCTCGTTTTAATTTAAACTCAAAAGTAATATTTTTATCTTATAAAAATGAAATTTTTATTACTTTTGCAAATCTTATAAGAATGAAAATTAAAAAGCATGTTTGAAAATTTATCCGAAAAATTAGAACATTCGTTTAAACTATTAAAAGGTCAAGGACGAATTACCGAAATAAATGTTGCCGAAACATTAAAAGATGTACGTCGTGCATTGCTCGATGCCGATGTTAACTATAAGATTGCCAAATCATTTACTGATAATGTAAAACAAAAAGCACTTGGAGAAAATGTACTAAATGCAGTACAACCCGGACAAATGATGACTAAAATAGTTCACGATGAACTGATTTCGTTAATGGGGGGGCAAAAACAAGATATTAACTTAAAAGGCAATCCTTGTGTTATATTAATTTCCGGTTTACAAGGTTCTGGTAAAACAACCTTTTCTGCCAAATTAGCAAAGCTGTTAAAAGAAAAAAAAGGAAAAAATCCTATACTTGTCGCCGGTGATATCTATCGTCCTGCTGCTATTGAGCAATTAAAAGTTTTGGGAGAGCAAATATCTGTACCTGTTTACACCGAAGAAGGAAATAAAAATCCTGTTCATATTGCAAAATCAGCTGTTAAACATGCAAAACACAAAGGTTATGATTTAGTTATTGTCGATACTGCCGGTCGTTTGGCTGTTGACGAGGAGATGATGAAAGAAATATCATCAATAAAAAAAGCAATTCAACCTGAAGAAACATTATTTGTTGTTGACTCAATGACTGGTCAGGATGCTGTTAATACTGCAAAAGAATTTAACGACAGACTTGATTTCGACGGAGTTATCTTAACTAAATTAGATGGTGATACACGTGGTGGTGCGGCTTTATCTATTCGTACAGTTGTAAATAAACCAATTAAATTTGTTGGTACAGGAGAAAAATTAGATGCTCTCGATGTTTTCCATCCCGATAGAATGGCTGACAGAATTTTGGGCATGGGTGATATTGTTTCCTTGGTTGAAAAAGCTCAGGAACAATTTGACGTTGAAGAAGCTAGAAAATTACAAAAAAAGATTGCCAAAAACCAATTTAACTTTAATGATTTCCTTTCTCAGATTAAGCAGATTAAGAAAATGGGAAACATGAAGGATCTTGCAGGCATGATTCCCGGCGTTGGTAAAGCATTAAAAGACGTTGATATTGATGATGATGCTTTTAAAGGTATTGAAGCAATTATTTACTCAATGACACCCGAAGAACGCGAAAATCCTGTTGTATTAAACGGTAGTCGCAGAAAGAGAATTGCAGCCGGAAGTGGTTCAAACATACAGGAAGTAAACAGGCTTATTAAGCAATTTAACGATACACGCAAAATGATGAAGATGATGAGTGGTGGTAAAAATATATCGCGTATAATGAGTAATATGAATATGGGTAGAAGATAATATCTTATACATGAATTCACTTCGAAAAGTGTTTTTCGTCATTGCTTCTCCGCCAGCTGGCGGAGAAGCAATCCCTACGTATTGACTATCAACAGATTGCTTCGAGCTTCGCCCTCGCAATGACGGCTATGAAGCCTTTTCGGAGAGGACTCATACAATATATAAATAAAATTTACAGTTTTTTCTTAGTTTACGAAATTAAAAAGTATAATTAATATAATTTGTATCTATAAATGGAACTTATTGACGGAAGAAAAATATCAAAGCAAGTTAAATTAGAAATTGCTGAAGAAGTTAACAAAATTAAACAACAAGGTGGTGTTATTCCAAATCTTGCTGCAATTATTGTTGGTCACGATGGAGCAAGCGAAACTTATGTTGCAAGCAAGATAAAAGCATGTGAGCAAGTTGGTTTTAAATCAACTGAGGTGCGTTATGAAGACACTGTTACTGAAGAAGAGCTGCTTAATAAGATAGAAGAAATTAATAATGATGATGATATTCATGGCTTAATAGTTCAATTGCCTTTACCAAAGCATATTTCTGAAACAAAAGTTATTGAAACCATTGCTCCAAAAAAAGATGTTGATGGTTTTCATCCAATAAACGTAGGCAGGATGGTTGCAAGTTTACCAACCTATGTTTCAGCAACTCCTGCAGGTATTATGGAGCTCTTAAAACGTTACAATATTGAAACTTCGGGTAAAAATTGTGTTGTAATTGGCAGAAGTAATATTGTTGGTACACCAATGAGTATATTGATGTCACGTAAATCTTATCCGGGAAATTCAACAGTAACACTTTGCCATAGTCGTACTAAAAATATTAAAGAAATAAGCAGAGAAGCCGATATTATTATTGTTGCACTTGGTCAGGCAGAATATTTAACTGCAGATATGGTTAAACCGGATGCTGTTGTTATTGATGTTGGTATAACAAGAGTTAAATCTGATAAAACAAAATCTGGCTGGAAATTATTAGGTGATGTTAAGTTTGATGAAGTAGCACCTAAATGTAGCTATATTACTCCTGTTCCCGGCGGTGTTGGCCCAATGACAATTGTTTCTTTATTAAAGAATACTTTGTTAGCTGCTAAAAACGAGATTTATAAATAAGATGCCTATCCTCAGAACTCCTGACCTAAGACCTGATTATCAATTTTATACAGATGTTTTGTCGTAAAATAAAATTGTCGTATTATTCAAACTCTAATCCGTAAACAAGTAGAATTATATTCGTAAACATTGCATTCGTTTTATGTTTAACCATTGGGATTCAATTTGTTAACAAAACATTACGGTGGAGTTGTTTTTCGTAATAATGATTAATTTTTTTACCCACCCCAAACCCTCCCTTGAAAAAAGGGAGGGAGCGGGAAACTGCAAATTTGGAAAAATTAAGCAGTAAACAATAATCAAAGCTGTCTCCCCTGATTTCAGGGGAGATGCCGACAGGCAGAGGGGTAAAAGAAAAGTTTTTTTGGGACAATAAGATATACGATAAATCAGGAGTTCTTATCCTATTATTTATAATTATAAAAAAGAATTACTAAAAAATGCCTCAAATTTTATTTGAGGCATTTTTTAGTTTCAGTAACATTTAACCTTAAACCCTCTTACTCAGTTAAATATATATCGCCATACTGGCTGGTAATTTTTACTGTTGATTTAGTTGCTTTCTTACCAATCTTACCGTTAACCTTTAATTCATTATTATTTTTAATTTTTGAAACTCTTCCTTCAGGATACCTTATATCGGCATATTTTATTAATGCATCTAATTTATATGAAGCGTTAGGAGAAATGCCAATGTTTATTTTTCCATATTTATTAAGAACTTTAACGCTTTCAAATTCAGCTGGAATGTTTTCAATTCTATAATTACCATATCTGGAATCCAGGTCAATTAACTTATCAACTTTATCAATATTAACATCAGTGTATTTCGACACTATTACTAAATTTTGAACATCACCCAAGTTATATGAATCATATCCGGATTCTGCTACAATTGATGAAGAATTGTCAACATTCACTTTAGAATATTTACTGACAATAATCAAAGCTTTACTTTTTTCAATATGAATTTTTGAATATTTAATAAATATTTCACCCCAGTTAAATTCAGTAATATTAGCTTTGTTACAATATCCTAAATTAATCTTACTTAGAGGTTTAGTGTTGTCATCATAAATCTTATCAGCTTTCAGATTTCCGTATTTTACCGAAATATTTGATTTCCCTGTTAGTTCTTCAATATATACAGAACCAAATTTGTTGTATAATTGAATATTTATATAACTTGGTGTATTAACTACATAATCAATTGAGAAATCGGAGTTATGAATTTTGTCAATAATTTTTGTAACAGCTTTAACAAGATTTCCTTCTTTTGAAATAGTAACTTCAATTTTATTAAAAATTTTATCAGCTTTATCTTTATTTGATGATTTAACAGTTATTGTTGCATCAATAGATATTTCGTCTTTATCCCAGTTTTTGATATTTATATCACCAAATTTGTTTGTAATTTCAAATTTAGTGTTATGGTCGATTGTGTATTGTTCATGGAATTTTTTAGTATATTCTTCGGATAATACTCTTTTATTTGTTTTTCCGGTAGCAAGAATATTCCCGGCAAATATCGCGAATATTAAAATTATTGTTTTAAATCTTAGAGTTTTCATTTTAGTATATTTTAACTTGTTTAACATTTCAATTTATTTTAAATTTATTTAACTTTATTTAAATTGTATTCAAAAAGTTTATAATATTACTCAAAATATCAATTTTCATCTGATAATTATTAATTATTGCATTAATAACTCTTTCATCATTAGGATTTGTTTTGAGTTCTTTTTGCAGACTTTTATATACTGAATCTAATTCAGTAAATTCTTTCTTTAAGAGTTCTTTTTGTTTTTTATTATCTTTAACATTTAATTCATTAATTTGGTTTATTCTATTGTTAACCTGAGCCATGTAGTATTGTTCAACATCTTGATACTCAGGCGATATATTGCTTAATGTTTTATTGTTTCCTGATTTTAAATTATTGTAAATAAATAATGAAGAAAGTGTTATTAAGATAGTCACCGAAGCAACTTTTAAAAGATAAGCAAATGAATAATTATTATTTTTGTTGAAATTATTCAATTTGGCTTCAATCCTTTCAAGATGTTTATCGTCAGGTTCGAGAGTGTCGAAATTAATACGATTGTCAATTATTATTTTTTCTAGCTTTTCCACCGTTTTAATTTTTTAAAAATTGTTTTTAGCTAATATCTCTTTCAATTTTGCTTTTGCTCTAGCATATTGAGAACGCGATGTTGAATTTGATATATTTAATATTTTACTTATCTCTTCATGATCGTAACCCTCAAATAAAAATAAAGTAAGAACTAACCTATATCCATCAGACAATTGATTTACAGCATTTTGTATTATCTTTATTTTTTCTTTATTTAATTCATCAATAAATATATCAAAATTATCATCTTCTATTGAAGAATAGTTCTCATCAAGTTGTTCAAAAAACTCTTTTTTCTTTCTTACTTCATCTATTGCTTTGTTAACTACTATTTTTTTTAACCAAGCACCAAAACTAACTTTTCCTTTATAAGATCTTATTTTGCTAAAAGCTGACAGAAACGCTTCTTGCATTATATCTTCAGCTTCTGCTGTGTTTTGTACAATTCTAAAACAAGTATTGTACATTGCTTTATAGTATAATTTATACAATTCAAATTGAGCTTTTTGTTCTCTTTTTTTGCATCTGTCAATTATGTCTTGATGAATATTTCTATAAAGCTTTCCCAAAATTCGAATTTCTATTTAAAAGACGTTAAAAATAATTTAGTGTTGCATAAACTTAACAATAATAATTATTTTATTTTTAGAACTCATATAAAAAGATTATTGTTTACTTATAAATTTTCACTATTGTCCGAGATAATACTATATCGTCCCTAACGGGACTTATGTTTGAATTGCAACTTGTTTTCTACCAACATATTGGTCCCTACGGGACAGTCCCGTTAGGGACTTAATATTGGTAGAACTGAAAGTAACCCCCATTTATTTTAAGTCCCATCGGGACGTAATAATAGCAGAGGGTTCAACAGATTCAACATTTTTTAGTC
>QMPG01000091.1 GCA_003648455.1 Bacteroidota bacterium | reverse complement strand
AATTTGGTGTTTTTAAAACCCCAAATTTGGGTACTTCTAATGCGGGGTTCCCCGCTTTACTTTCCACTATCCATCGCTAATTCATGCAATTCACTTCGTTTTTGCATGAATAAAGCGGGTTAATTTACTGTATAACATTGATTAACAATTTGTTATTTGTTTATTTATACGTGCCACAGCAAGATTCCGAAACAAGTTCGGAAAGACGGACGATCATATAAGAACTATAGCTACGGTTTTAGTGCCATATTTTTTTTGCTAATAAAAAAAATGCCGAAGTTATAGAAAACCCCGGCAGTTAAGCAAATAAAATAAATAATAGAATCTACTCCGAAAAGTAAAAAAAGCACGTCATTGCGAGGAACGAAGCAATCTATAGCTTTGTAATTCACCATATTGAGATTGCTTCACTCCGTTCGCAATGACGAAAAACACTTTTCGGAGTAGATTCATATATTTGGTTGTTATTTAATTCCTAATTTTTTGGCAATGTCTTTTGGTAATGCATCTTTGTGAACAACCATAGACATTGTTTTATATCTTACGAAAGATTCTGAAGCATAAAAATATCCGTTGTAATCGTTATATGTAGTACCCCAAGAATTTTTCACATAATAATATTTTGTTCCGTTTTGGTCTTTGGCAATTCCTGCAATTTGCATACCGTGGTCGTCGGTTGTTTCATAATTATCAAAAGCTTCTTGTCTAAGTTCTTGTGTAATTACTTTTTCTTTTCCCGGCTTATCAAATTTATATAATTGAGCATTTTTTTCTTTTTTTGATAATTTTTCCCATTTTGAGCGTTCGCTGTCAGACATGTTTGCAATATCTTTTTCGGGAACAACGGCTATACCGTTTCGAGAAGAAAACCCTTTTTCGCTTACGTCAGAAGCCCAACCAACAGAATATCCATTGTTTATTGCATTATCAATAACCCTCTGCATATCGTCAAGAGGAAGATTATAAAATTCTTTGTATGACCAGTTGTCAGGAACCTCTAAAATAAATTGCTTATAAAATGGGTGATGAGAAAAAGATGTAATATAAACATAATCTTCAGGATTGATACCAACTACTTTTTCAGCAAAAGTTTTTGGTGTGTATTCTTTCCCTTTATAAGTAAATTTTTCGGGAATTTTTCCAAGATAAGCATCCAAAATTGCTTCAAAACCTTTATGCCAAACTGGGGTTAATTTTCTGTTTTTGTTTTTAATAACTCCGGCTACATAATCTTTCAACACTTCGTCCATTTCTCCGTGAACATGATTTTCTTCGCCATAATTCAAACCTGAATAAGCACTTTCGGGAACCATTCCGTATTTTGCAATTACATCAATAGGGTCGTTAACAGCACCGCCGCCACCAAAATTAAATTCTCCGTGCATACGAACATCTTTAACTGCTTTATCTGAATAAACGTGATAAACAGCAAACATCTCAGATAAATCGGCAGAATCTCTTCCAAGACGAATCATCTCAGATTCGATAAAACCTAAGCTTGAAAAACTCCAACATGTTCCTGAACGATATTGATTTTTTACAGAAGTGGTTTTTACTTGCTTTTCCATTGTGAATTTGTAACCTTCCGGCTTTGTTGTGTCTGCTTTTTCTTGTGCTACAAGATTTAATGTAAAAGCACAAACAAACAATAATGAGATAATTTTTTTCATCTAAATTTAAATTAATAAGTTAATAAACAATTCTTTAATTATAACTAATAGTTAAAGAATAACTATTAGACGAATAAAAATTTAAAATGTTACATTTAATAACACGATTGACTTTTTATTTTTTAATTCCTAATTTTTTGGCAATATCTTTTGGTAAAGCGTCTTTGTTAACAACAATTGATATTGTTTTATATCTGGCAAAAGCTTCTGAGGCATAAAAATATCCATTATAATCATTATAAGAAGTACCCCATGAATTTTTCACATAATAATATTTTGTTCCGTTTTGGTCTTTAGCGATTCCGGTTATGTGCATACCATGATCATCTGTTGTTTCATAATTATCAAAAGCTTCTTGTCTGAGTTCTTGTGTAATTACTTTTTCTTTTCCGGGTTTATCAAATTTATATAGCTGTGCGTTTTTTTCTCTTTTTGATAATTTTTCCCATTTTGAGCGTTCGCTGTCAGACATGTTTGCAATATCTTTTTCGGGAACAACGGCTATACCGTTTCGAGAAGAAAAACCTTTTTCGCTTACATCGGCTCCCCAAACAACAGAATAACCATTATTAATGGAGTTATCCATAATTCTTATTAAATCATCAAGTGGCACATTATAAATTTTGCTGTAAGACCAATTGTCTTCAACTTCTAAAATAAATTGTTTATAAAATGGATGGTGTGAAAAAGAAGTAATAAAAACATAATCGCCGGTATTAATATCGACAACTTTTTCAGCAAATGTTTTGGGAGTATATTCTTTACCTTTGTAAGTAAATTTTTCGGGGATTTTTCCCAGGTAAGCATCTAATATTCCATCAAAGCCTTTATGCCAAACAGGGGTTAATTTTTTATTTTTGTTTTTAATAACTCCGGCTACATAATCTTTCAAAACTTCGTCCATTTCTCCGTGAACATGATTTTCTTCGCCATAATTCAAACCGGAATAAACACTTTCGGGTACGATTCCGTATTTTTCAATTACATCAAAAACGTCATTGTCTCCGCCACCGCCACCGAAATTAAACTCTCCGTGCATGCGAACATCTTTTACGGCTTTGTCTGAATAAACATGATAAATAGTAAACATTTCTGACAAATCAACAGAATCTTTTCCCTCACGAAGCATTTCTGTTTCAATAAAACTCATACTGGCAAAGCTCCAACATGTTCCCGAGCGATATTGATTTTTAACCGGCGTTGTTTTAATCTGCTTAAGCATAGTGAATTTGTAGCCTTCGGGGTTTGTTGTGTCTGCTTTTTCCTGTGCTTCAAGATTTAATGCAAAAGCACAAACAAATAATAATGATATAATTTTTTTCATATGAGGTAAATTTAATTTTTGAAATAATACCTATACAATACTACGGAGTAAAATATAAATACCCGATATTAGAAATGTTTTTTGTAGCCCCGACGAGAATCGAACTCATATCTAAAGTTTAGGAAACTTCTATTCTATCCATTGAACTACGGGGCCAATTTTTTACAAAATTATTTTATTTATTTTAATTTAAGTAATTTTTCAACCGCTTTTTCAAGAGTATCGTTATTTTTAGCAAAACAAAATCGCAAAACCTTGTTATCGATCTTATCGTGATAAAAAACAGACACGGGTATTGACGCAACACCTAACTCTTTAGTAAGTCGCTCTGCAAAAACAGTATCTTTTTCGTCAGATATTTTACTGTAATCTAGTAATTGAAAATATGTTCCTTGAGAAGGACGAATTATAAAATTAGTGTCTTTTAATCCATTGATAAAAACATCGCGTTTTTGTTGAAAGAACTCTCCTAGTTTGAGATACTCATCTTTATCTTTCAAGAATTCAGCAATAGCATACTGAATAGGTGTGTTAACAGTATACATTGAAAACTGATGTACTTTTCGGAATTCCTTCATTATATTTTCAGGAGCAATGCAATAACCTAATCTCCATCCGGTAACATGAAACGTTTTTCCAAAAGAAGAAATAATAATAGATCGTTCGGCTAATTTAGGATATCTGGCGATACTCTGATGTTCCAAATTATCGAAAATAATATGCTCATAAACTTCGTCGCTAAGAATAATAATATTTGTTCCTGCAATAATTCTACTCAATTTCTCCATATCCCCTGCATTGAATACTGCACCTGTAGGATTTTGTGGAGTATTAAGAATAATCATTTTTGTTTTCGGCGTAATATTACTTTGCAGTTCCTCCCAATCAATTTTATAATCGGGTTCTTTAAGTGGGGAAAAAATAGGTTGACCACCAGCAAGTTTAATTGCAGGAACATAACAGTCGTAAGCAGGCTCTATTACAATAACTTGATCGTCTTCTTGCACAAATGCTGTTATTGCTGCATTTATGGCTTCTGTTGCTCCACTCGTAATTGTTATTTCTGTTTCGGGATTATATTTTGCAGAATACAATTCTTCTGTTTTTCTCGAAATAGCTTCGCGCAATGGCATTATTCCCTCAATTGGGCAATATTGATTAAAGCCTTTTTTCATATATTTATTTACAAGCTTGATAAGCTTTGGGGAACAATTAAAATCAGGAAAACCTCTTGACAAATTAATTGCATTGTGTTCGTCTGCCAAGTTTGACATAACTGCAAAAATGGTTGTCTCTATATTTGGTAATTTTGATGCCAATGTGTTTGGATATATCATTTTATATTATTTCAATTCAAAAACTATTTTTTAATTTCAGGTCGACAAAAATATAAAAATTTTCAACAATTATATCAGTACGCAAAATAAAGTAATTTATTATTCAAAAACAGATTTAAAAACTTGCAATGATTTAATTTCTTTAAAAGAAAGAATATGAAGTTGATAATATTCTATAATATTATCTAAAAGTTGGCTTCTTATATTTTTTGAAATTTTAATTTGGTTTAATTTATCAAAAGATAAATTTAAAATCTTGTCGAAAACAAAACAGTTTTCTGCATTAATAAATTTATTGTGTGTTGGTGGCAACATAACAAAACGTCCTTCGAGCAAATCGAAAAAAGTTGATTCTTCGGAATATTGTCCATTTGGGAAAAACCCCAAAAATTTTGTCAGATGAACCAACAAAAACAGATGAAAATTTGCAACACCTTGTATTTCTTCATCAAATAATTGAATTGATTGAAATAAAAAATTAAACAAATTCTCGTTTATATCGTCATGATGCAATGATTTATATAATATTTCGGCAATAAACTGAACAATAGTGCTTTTCGTAATATTATAAGGAATTGTCTTAAACGGATATATGTTTTTTATTTCCTTTATTCGCTGTAACTGACGACTGTTTTTCACATAAGCATCTATTTCGACCAAAAACAATGCCTGCAAAACGTTGTGTTTGCTTTTTGATTTTTTGTTTCTAGATTCGGAGATTATAAAATCTTGCCTACCAAATTTTTCAGTATACACATTTACAATTTTACTTGAATCTGAATACTTTATTTGATGCAAAATTATTCCTCGGGTTTTATTAAGCATTTATTTTTGGGTTGTAATTTTTTTCGTTTGTGTTTGCAAGTCAATAAAAAACTGAATTGTTATTTTTTACAGATTGAATACTTAGCAGTCTGTTAACCCGAAAAATTCATAATTTTTCTACGCTTAAGAATTACCAACAAATTTGGTGTTTTTTAAACCCCAAATTTGGGTACTTCTAATGCGGGGTTTCCCGCTTTACTTCCCACTATCCATCGCTTATTCATGCAATTCACTTCGTTTTTGCATGAATAAAGCGGGTTAATTAACGAATAACAATTTAGTTATGAATGATTGTGAGCCATCTTCGTTAGTACAAAAAACAATATATACTCCGGTATGGACTTTGTTTCCTGAAAAATTTCTGCCATTCCAAACAGCTTCACCTCCGTTTGCATTTGTTTCATAAACAAGATTTCCTGAGATATCAGTAATTTTGACATTGACATCGGCAACAAGCCCCTTTATTGTAATTAATCCATCATAGTTTGGTTTCACAGGATTTGGGTAAACATATACTCCGCTATAATCTTTATTTCCTTTAGTAGCTGTGCTTTTGTAAGAAACAATGCCCGAACTTGTGCCAAAAAAAACTTCTCCTGTATTTTGATTAATTGAAATGCTTGTAATATTATTTGACGGCAAAGGGCTATTATCAACATTAAAATTAAGAATTTGTTTTTCCCCATCTTCCGAAACTAAAAAAACACCTCCGTTTTGTGTTCCAAACCACTTACGGTTTGCGCCATCAACTGCTATTGCAGAAACGGTTTCTGTTGACAATAAATACTGAGCATTTCCATTTACTTCAATTATTGGTTGTGTAGCATAATAACTATTATTTGACAATATGTTTTGCGGATTGTAAAAAACCACAACGCCCATATCTGTTCCCACCCATATTTCTCCGTCTAAATCTTCAGCTATTGAATAAATTTCATTTGCAATTACTTTCCCTTTATCATTTAAAAGGCTGATTTTTTTATATCTATCGTCACTAAAATTATCAATTGTGTTGTTTGTATTAAACACGAATAATCCTTTTCCCCTTGGTAAAACAACCCACTTATCATCATTCTGTGTAATAATAATATTACCAATAACGATATTACTAATTTGATTTTGAAAATTATAATTAAGCCAATCACCATTTGCTTTTCTTACTGCAATAGGATTCTGAACGGATGAATTTGTTATCCATAAATTATTATTGTTGTCGAAAGCCATACCTGCAATACGAACATATGCGTGTGGTGTTAAATTCGAAATATTTTGAAGGGCATTATCTGTATTGTCTTCATTATAAATTTTGGTAAAAGCATTATTGTTAAATTCGATTATTCCATATCCCCATGTTCCCAAAAACACTTTATTTGTGTTGTTTGGACTTATTGCTACATTAACAATATCTCGTATATCTGCGATTTCGGGTATTGTTTTTTCTGTAAAAGACGTCCATTTTTCTTCAATAAAAGAATATGCCTTTGCCGTATTATACACATTTCCCCCAATACCCGTTCTTCCTCCTGAAGCTACCCACAAATTTTCGTTAACACAAACCATGTCAAATACTTTTGTATCAATAGGTCCGTTTGGACAAATTACCAATTTATGCCACGATTCTTCGTTTTGAATTAAGCCTTCCTGATAATCGGCAATCCAAAGAATATCGTCTTTATCAATAATTGCGTGTTTACTTTCGGGTGTAGAAAAATGTCTAATTCTTTCATTTGCTTGATTAAAAACATCAACATGCCAATTTTCAACAACTATTAAATTGTCGTAATAATTATCGAGAGCATTTGTTGTTGTAATAGTAGTATCAAAATAATTCCAACTAGTTCCATTATAAACATAAATAGTATCTGAATCGGTCTGTTCTGCAGAATAATTTGCAAAAATTTTGTTGTTAAAAAATGTAATTGTATTAAATGATTTATCGTAAATTGGCAAATTAGTAAAACGATGCCAATTTTGATAATTTAATAAATTTGAAGAATTAATGTCTGCCTGATATATTCCGATTTCTGTAGCAGCATAAAGATAAGTGCCATCATAAGTCATGTCAAAAATTTTTACCGAAGCTCCTCCTTCGCCAATAAAATAAGTGTCTTTAATTTCTTTTTTATCAACATCTAAAACTACTACTCCAAAATCACATCCCAAATAAGCATAGTTATCAATAAATAAAATACTGTTTATTTTTTTTGATCCTGACAAATCTTTTCGTTTAATATCTGAAATATTATAAATAGAATAATCGCTCACTAAGTCAATATTTCCATTTGAGTAAGCAACAATTAAAGTATTAAAATTGTTGCTGTAATTAATTGTACTTATTAAATTATCAGACAGACCTTTAATCTTTGTTAAAGTTTCAATTGAGTTGTCTGATTTATTATATAAAAACAAACCTGCCTCAGAAGCACAAAAAATTTTATTTTCGGCTTCGGCAACACATATTGCATGTGAAAAAGGCAAATGTTCTCGCCATGTTCCGACTTTTGTTTGAGAATATACATTAATCTGCATCAAACATAAAAATAATATAAAAGCAATTGTTCTCACGGGTTTCTTGTTCATAAACGATTTCTTGTTTTTAATTTTGCTCTGTAATTATTGTCTTTAAATTAAATTTTCTTTCAAAATTTAGACTATCAATTTAATTATCAAAACGCAGGTTTGTTTAAATTATTATAAATATGCAATAGTCGGGCAGCTTTGCTCAAATATCAAGCGACACAATTAAAAAAGTTATTTTTTTCTTTCGGTAACAAATTCTGATAAATTAATCAATGCCGTTTTTGCTTCGTTGTCAGGAAATTCATTAAGAATTTGAATTGCCTTGTTTTTGTAGTCAATCATTTTTTTAGTAGAATATTCCAAACCGTTATTTTTAATTGCAAAATCAATTACGTGCTTAACTTTTTTAGGTTCCTTATTATGATTTTTTATAATACTAATAATTTTTCGTTTTTCGGAATTTGTTGCTTTTTCTAAAGCATAAATAACCGGCAAAGTTAATTTTTGTTCTTTAAGATCGTTTCCTGTGGGTTTACCAATTATCTTATTATTTTGATAATCAAAAATATCATCCTTTATTTGAAATGCTATTCCAAGATTTTCACCAAAAAGACTTAGCTTTTCAACGGTTTCGCTATCAGCACCAACCGACTTTGCTCCTATTGCAGCGCAAGACGAAATTAAAGATGCCGTTTTCTTTCTTATTATCTCAAAATAAGTTTCTTCGTTAATATTCAGTTTCCTTGACTTTTCAATTTGTAATAATTCGCCCTCACTCATATCCTTAACAGATAAAGAAACTATTCTGAGCAAATCAAATTCATCATTATCAACAGCCAAAAGCAAACCTTTTGCCAACAAATAATCACCAACAAGAACAGACACTTTGTTTTTCCATAAAGCATTAATTGAAAAAACTCCTCGTCGTTTATTTGCTTCATCAACAACATCATCGTGAACTAAAGTGGCTGTGTGCATCAACTCAATTAATGCTGCAGCATGGTGGGTCGATTTATTTATTTCGCCTAACATCTTTGCAGTCAAAAAAACAATGGTCGGTCTCAATTGCTTTCCTTTACTCTTAATAATATAATTAATAATTATATTTAAAAGTTTTTTGTTGCTTTTCATTGAAGACTTAAAAACCGGTTCAAATCTTTTCAATTCTTCAATAATCGGTGACTTAATCAAATCTAATGATGACATAGGCAATTTTATGTTGAAAATCCAAAGTTAATAATTAAATTTACATAAATTTTCTTAATTATTTAAAAAACTTGATAAATATAAACAACAATATTGAACATATTAAATCATTACTTAATGTGTTGCCAAGTAAACCCGGTATATATCAGTTTTTTGACAAGACAGGCAAAATAATTTATATTGGTAAGGCAAAAAATTTAAAAAAACGCGTTTCTTCTTATTTTAATAAGAAACACAATAGTGCCAAAACACAACTTCTTGTAAAAAAAATAAATGATATTAAACACACTATTGTTGATACAGAGGAAGAAGCGCTGTTGCTTGAAAATAATTTAATAAAAAAATATCGCCCCAAATATAATGTCTTATTAAAAGATGACAAGACCTATCCGTGGATTTGCATCAAAAATGAAGAATTTCCAAGAATTTTTTTAACAAGAAGAGTTATTAAAGACGGTTCGCAATATTTTGGACCTTACACTTCTGTTCGTTTGGTTCGCAACATACTCGATATGCTTCGCCATCACTATAAAACAAGAACCTGTAAATTAAAATTAAGCGATGAAAATATTCAAAAAAGAAAATATAAGGTTTGTTTAGAATATCATATTGGAAATTGCAAAGCACCTTGCGTCGGAAAACAAACTGCCCAAAATTATAACAATTCAATAAATGAAATAAAAAATATTTTAAGCGGTAACATCAGCTCAGTTACGAAACATCTTCGCAAGTTAATGATTAAATATTCGGAACAATATAAGTTTGAATTAGCAAATGAGGTAAAAGAAAAAATTTTGTTTCTCGAAAATTTTCAAAAAAAATCCACCGTGGTCAATCCAAAAATTAACAATGTTGATGTGTTTTCAATTATTGATGATGAAGAATATGCTTATGTAAATTTTTTAAAAGTAGTAAACGGTTCAATTATTCAAGCTCAAAACATTGAAATAAAAAAGAAATTAGACGAAGACAAATCTTTACTTCTTCCAATTGCAATTACAGAAATCAGACAAAGAGTGCAGAGTTTCTCAAAAGAAATTATTGTTCCTTTTAAAATTGATTATTCGTTAAACGATGTAAAATTTATAATCCCCAAACAGGGAGATAAAAAAAAGCTGCTTGACCTGTCGGAGAGAAATACAAAAATATTCCGTCTTGAGCGCCACAAACAATATGAAAAAATCAACCACACTAAACATGTTGATAGAATTTTGCAAACCATACAAAAAGATTTACATTTAAACAGCTT
>QMPG01000090.1 GCA_003648455.1 Bacteroidota bacterium | reverse complement strand
GTTGAGATTGCTTCTCCGCCAGCTGGCGGATCGCAATGACGAAAAACATTTTTCGGAGTAGACTAATTTTTTAATATTTTTAATACTTTATTTCATTAAAAAAGGTTGAGCTACAAAGTATACATATTTCTTTTAATACATATTTTTTGTATTAATATTTTGAAGTCGCAAAATTCATTATATCGACTTAAAATTATTCAAACAGATACTGTCAACACATCATTCTTAAAAAAAATAAACTACAAAACTAAACTCAACGATAGTATTTCTATAAATAAAGAACTAAAAAAAATTTTGCAATACTCTTTTTCAAAAGGATTTTTAACATCAAGCTTTGATAGTATTACAAAAAAAAACAATGTCATTAATGCTTATTTATATATTGGTAAACAATATTTTTGGGATGAATTATTATTTAAAAATATCGATAATATTGCTTTAAAAAAAACAGGTTTGAAGAAAAACAATTATTCCAACAAGCCAATAAATTACAATGACTTAACTAAAATAAAAAAAGATTTAATACAATATTACGAAAACTCCGGATATCCTTTTGTTTCGGTTCAATTAAAAAATGTGTTGATAAACAAAAATATCATAAATGCAGATTTGGATTTAACTAAAAATAATTTAATTACAATAGATAGTATTTACATAAAAGGAAACGCAAAAATATCTGCAAATTATATTTATAAATATATTGATATTAAACCCAAAGATTTATACAACGAAAAAAAAATTAAAGAACTACAATATCGTCTTAATGAACTAAAATTTATAAATCTCTCAAAACCTTATGAAGTAACTTTCACTAAAAACAAATCAGATATTTATTTATATCTAGACAAAAAAAATGCCAATCAGTTTAATGGAATAATTGGGCTGTTGCCTGATAAATCTAATAACAACAAGCTATCATTAACAGGACAGGTTAAATTACTATTAATAAATACATTAGGAAAAGGAGAATCTCTTTTTATTCATTGGAATAAATTAAAAAAAACATCACAAGAACTAACAACAAATATTACTTATCCATATATTTTTTCTTCACCAATAGGGATTGATTTTAATTTCAATTTGTTTAAACAAGACACATCATATCTTACAATTAACACAAATTTAGGCTTGCAATTTTTATTAACCCGTAACAATTATATTAAAACTTTTATTGAAACAAAGAATTCTAGACTTCTATCAACCACAAATGCCATTAACAACAACATTCTAAATAATGCAGATTTTAACACAATAATTTACGGTATATCATACAAATACGAGAATTTAAATTATAAATTAAACCCTCGTAAAGGAATTGATATATTTATAAATATTGGTATTGGAGATAAAAAAATTAAAAAAAATGCAAAACTAACTAATGACATTTATAATAATTATGATTTAAGAACATCAAAGTTAGAAGCATTTTCAAATATTTCATATTATTTCACTGCATATAAAAACATTGTTATAAAGCTACAAAACCAATCAGGAATTATTAATAATATAAACAGTTCAAACAAACAATTAATTAACAACGAACTTTTTAAAATTGGTGGTTTATACACAATTCGTGGTTTTGATGAAAAATCAATACTAGCAAATACATACTCTATAATTAAAGTTGAATGCAGATACTTATTTAATCAAAAATCAAATTTTATTTTATTCTATGATGGAGCTTATTATGAAAAACACAACGAACAAAGCTTAATATCAGACTTCCCTTTTGATTTCGGTTTTGGCATTAATTTCCAAACAAAAGCAGGAATATTTACTACAAGTTATGCAGTTGGTAAGCAATTTAGCCAGCCAATAAAAATAAACAATGCAAAAATAAATTTTGGATATATTAACAAATTTTAAGCCATACCAACAATTTTATTTTATAAATTTTATTTTTTCATTTTTTTTTTTACCTTTAAAAATAATTTTTTTACTTAAATAATTTATAATAATGAAAAAAATATCATTGCTAATCTCTTTATTTATTCTTATAAGTCTTTCAAGCAAAGCTCAAATTCCAAAATTACAATCAATATTTATCTATAATTTCACAAAGTATATTGAATGGCCTGCTTCTTATAAATCAGGAGATTTTACTATTGGAGTTATTGGACAAACACCATTAACAAAAGAGCTAAACAATTTAGCAAAATCAAAAAAAGCAGGAAGTCAAACAATTAGCATTAAAAAATTTAATAAGGTTTCTGAAATTGATAAATGCAACATCTTGTTTATTCCAAAAAACAAAAGCAATGAACTGAGCAATATTTTAAATAAGCTTAATGGTAAAAGCACTCTCATCATTACTGAAAAAAAAGGAATGGCAAAACAAGGTGCAGGAATAAATTTTGTTATTGTAAATAATAAACAAAAATTTGAATTAAATAAGGCTAATATTACAAAATACAAATTAAAAATTAGTCCTAGCTTAATAAATCTAGCAATAATTATTAAATAATTATTAAATAATTTTTAATTATTAATACTTCGTTATTGATTGACACATAACAAAAAAATGGAAAAAAAAATTATATTAATATACTTATTTTTTTTCTCAGTTTTTCATATCTATGCTCAAACTGAAGATACTTTATCTTACGAGCTTTCAATCTCTGACTTAGTAGAAATTAATTTAATAACTGACTCTTCAAAATTCTCATTCGACCCTACTTATGATATTCCTATTACAGACTTAATTAAATTAAATATTATTAAAGAGCTGAAAGTTGATACAACATTTTCTTTTACAGATAGTATTCCCTTGGATGATTTATTAAAAATGAAAATTCAAGTTCGCAAAAACCAAACAAATGTATACCCAAGTTATGATATGTCACTAAAGGGTATTTTAGAGGTTACTGCAAAAGAAAAATATGCAATTAAGACAAAAATTCAACTTCCTTATGACTTATCACTAAATGGAATTATGAATATTACTATTGTTGAAAATCAATAAAAAAAAAACCATGAAAAAATCAAGATTTATACTTTTTATATTTCTTTTCTTGTCATTAACAACTAGCAAAGTGTTTTCACAAGAAATAAAATTTAAAGCAATTTTTATTTATAACTTTACCAAACATTTTGAATGGCCACCAAATGCAAAAACCGGAGATTTCGTTATTGGAGTAGTAGGGAAATCACAGTTGTATGACAAATTATCTCAGATGACAACCGGGAAAAAAGCAGGAAACCAACCAATTGTTGTTAAAAAATTTCGTTCAACAAAAGAACTTACACAATGTCATATATTGTTTATCTCAGAATTCAATAGTGGAACAAATAGTATGAAAACAGCTTTAGCAAAAATTGGGAATTTCCCAACTTTAATAGTAACAGAAAAAGAAGGAATGGCATATAAAAATGCTGCAATAAATTTTGTAATAAAAGACCAAAAGATGCAATTTGAAATGAACACTTCAAATATTGCAAAATGTGGCTTAAAAGTTAGTAAATATTTACAAAATTTAGCTATTATTGTAAAATAAAATTAAGAATATAAAAAAATAAAAATTAAACTTATGAAAATTAGGTTTACAATTGTAAGGAAACTAACTGTCGGTTTTGGAATATTGACTTTTGCTGTTTTATTAAACAGCCTATTAATATACTCAACATTAAACAACAGTAAAAGACTAAATGAAGAAATAATAAACGTATATACACCTTCGGTTTCGTATTTAAACGACCTTTCATTTTTAATTAATAATTCAAAAATGTTGATTAAAAACTGGGTTTTTGTAGAACGAAAAAACGATACTCCCGACAAACTCAACCTTATTGATATTCATAATAAGAAATTTCCTGAATTAATAAAAAAACTATCGGAAATAAGCAAAAAATGGACTGAAGAAGAACAAGCTACTTTTCAAAATATTACAACAACAATAAAAGACACATTATTTGTTAAACACAAAGAAATAATGCAAAGTCTTAATTCTTTTGACAGCTACGACGACCCAATGGTTATTTTTGAGATTAACCCAAAGGTTGAAGAAGGAGGAGAAGTTATTAATTTAACTGACAATATTTTAAAAAAATTAGGCTCGTTATCAGAAAAATTAAATAAAAAAGCTAATGATAGCAATTTTGCTATGATTAAATCTTTTGTAGGTTTTCAACGCTTTGTTATTTATTCATCAATTTTCTTGATTATTGCAACCCTGGCAATAGCTTACTTCACAACAAAAAGTATTACAAATCCAATTACTCAACTAAAAAAGTTTTTAATTACAATGACTAAAGGCATATTGCCTAAAGAAAAATTAAAAGTTAAAAACGATGAAATTGGAGATATGTCTTCAGCCCTAAACAAATTTGTTGAAAATCTAATAAAAACATCAGAATTTGCTCTTGAAATTGGTAAAGGGAACTATAAAAAAGAATTCAAACCAATTAGCGAAGAAGATATTTTGGGGAACTCCCTAATCAATATGAGAAATAATCTTGAGAAAGCCGAAGAAGAAGAAAAAAACAGAAAAGAAGAAGATAAATTGAGAAATTGGGCTACTCAAGGTATTACAAAATTAGGAGATATTCTACGCCACGACAATGATAACATGGAAAAATTGTCTTTTAATGTAATGAGTTTCTTAATTGATTATCTTGAAGCAAATCAAGGTTCTTTATTTATTCTTAACAACGATTACGAGAAAGAAAAATACTTTGAATTAAAATCTGCTATAGCTTATGGTAGAAGCAAATTAATAAACAAAAAAATACCGTATAAAGAAGGTTTAATTGGTAGGTGTGCTTACGAAAAACTTCCTATTTACCTAAAAGAAATCCCTGAAGACTATATACAAATCACCTCCGGTTTAGGAACTGCAAATCCAAAAAATTTACTCTTAGTTCCATTAAAACTTAACGAAGACGTTTTTGGTATAATTGAAATTGCTTCTTTTAATGAAATTAAAAAACATCAAATAGATTTCCTCGAAAAAGCAGGAGAAAATATTGCATCAACAATTTCAAGTGTTAAAATAAACGAACAAACAGCTCAACTACTTCTAGATGCACAACAAAAAGGAGAAGAATTATCTGCTCAAGAAGAAGAAATGAGACAAAATATGGAAGAATTGCAAGCTACTCAAGAAGAAGCTTCAAGGCGAGAAATTGAAATGAGAGATGTTATTGAAGCAATAAACAATACAGTTGGAAATATTGACCTTGACATGAACGGAGTTGCCATTAGTGTTAACGACAGATACTCGAATATAATTAATGTTTCATCCGACAATATTATTAATAAAAAACATATCGATCTTGTCTCAGAAGATTATAATGAAGACGATGAAGATTATCAAAATCTTTGGAATAACCTACGTAAAGGCGTTCCTTGTGAAAGAATTTTTAAATACAATACACCTAATGGAGATGTTTGGCTAAATGAGACATTTACTCCTTTTAAAAATGCAGACGGAAACTACGACAAAGTTGTTGATTTAGTTATTGATATAACAGAAAAAGTTTTGCTCGAAAATAAAATGAAATAAGTTATCATAAAAATAGTTAACTCAACTTTAGTTAATTACTATTTTTCTATTCTTAATCAATAAACAATTAAAATAAAAAAATAAATACTTGAGTTAAGCACTTCTTATAAAAAATAAATTATTAACCCATATTTATTTCACCAAATAAACTGATAATTACTAATTATTTAGTTAATTTGAAACAATTTAATATTTCTTAAAAATGAATATTTCACAAAGAATAGAAGCCTTTGCTTTACTTGGTGATTTTTTATCCCAATTTAGTAATAATACAAAAAACGAAAACTGCTCAAAAATTAATAATAAATATTATACCGACTTTGATTTTATTCTGTCAGATGTCCAATCACAAAATCAATGGTTTACTCATAAACATACAACTTACGCAATATCTGCATTTGCCGATTTACTAACTAAAAAAAATCTATCAAAATGGGTTGACAATTATCAAAATATTAATAACAGCAACACAAACAAAACAATTGGTGTTATTATGGCCGGTAACATTCCATTAGTAGGATTTCACGATATGCTTTGTGTTTTAATATCAGGACATAAATTCTTGGGTAAAATGTCATCAAAAGACGATCAACTATTAAAAAAAATTGCCGACATATTAATTACAATTAATCCCGAATTTAACAAACTAATAACATTTACAAATAAATTATCAAACTTTGATGCAGCTATAGCTACAGGTAGTAATAATACCTCCCGATATTTTGAATCATACTTCAAAAATTGCCCACATATTATTCGAAAAAACAGAAATTCAATTGCAATTCTTAACGGGAATGAAACTGAAAATGAATTAGCCGAATTAGCCGATGATATTTTTCTTTATTTTGGTTTAGGATGCAGAAATGTTTCAAAATTATTCGTTCCTAAAGCTTACAATTTCAACAAATTTATTAATTCAATTAACCATTATAAAGATATAATCAATCATAAAAAATATTCAAATAACTATAAATATTACAAATCAATTTTAAAAATAAACAATACACAACACATTGATAATGGTTTTTTGCTTATAAAAGAAGATTTTACAATTTCTTCACCAATATCAAACTTATACTATGAAGAATACAACAATATTAATTCTCTTAAAAATTATATCGAACAAAACTCAGAAAGCATTCAATGCATTGTAAGCAAGCACGATGAATTCAAAAATGCTATAAAATTCGGACAAGCTCAAAAACCCGAATTGTGGGATTATGCTGATAATATAGACACTTTAGAATTTTTATCACAGATTAACTAAAAAATATTTTAAATAAAGATTAAATTTCTTTCACATATACAAAGTCAAAACAATTTACAAAAATTTCTAAACTGTCATACAACATTAAAAAAAATGCTTTTTTTTAAACTAAATTATTATTAACTTGCTAGCTGATATTTTTAAAGATTTTTTATAAATTTGAAACAGTAACGTTATGAGAAACAAATACTTATTTCTATCTTTTGCAACTGTTGTAACAGTTGTTTTATTATTAATTTCCCCTTTTTCCGGAGATGTTACAAAAAGTTACATCCCACGTAATACCGTTACACAAAAAAATGACAACGGGATTAAAGGTGCTATTGAATGGGTAAGTAGAAGAAGAAACAATCAAATAACACATACAGTTAACCCAAAAGACATTGCAAGAGCTCAAAAAGGAATCTCTGCTCTAAGAAAACAAAAAAGTAAATCTACATTAGGTCTTGAATGGAAAGAATTAGGACCTGACAATATTGGTGGAAGAACTCGTGCTCTTTTAATAGACAAAGATAACCCTAGCCTTATGTATGCCGGTGGAGTATCAGGAGGTCTATGGAAATCAACAACAGCTGGTCAACAATGGACACAAGTATCATATACTAATGGAGATTATGTTAATCTTGCAGTTGTTTCAATATGCCAAGCAATAAATGGTGATATCTATTTTGGTACAGGCGAAGGCATGTATCATAATTCTGGTACAGGAACCGGAGGGATTGAAGGTGCCGGCATTTGGAAATCAACAGACCATGGTGAAACTTTCACAAAATTAGAATCAACATGGGACACTCCCGAAGCACAAAATATTTTTTGTAATGTTAACAAATTAGCAGCAGACCCTGACGATGCAAACTTAATTTATGCAGCTACTAAAAGAGGTTTACGTTATACTACTGATGGTGGTACAACTTGGAATAGTGCAAGCTTAAGTCTTTCAGGTTACGACACCATAGTTTCTTCTGACGTAAAAATAGCTAGTGATGGTTCTGTTATTGCTGCTATAGGAAACTTAGCTTTTATTAAACGTAAAGGTGTTGATGATATTTTTCAAAAACGTTCTGGTAAAGATAATGAAGAAGATACAACAGGAACACAAATTTCAAGCACATCAATAAGTCGCCTTGAATTTGCGTTTGCTCCATCTGACCCTAATTATGTATATTGTGCAGCAGCAAATAATGATGGAACCTTAAAAAACATTTATCAATCAAAAGATAAAGGTGATACTTGGAAAATTATTGGAAATGGTGGCAGTGAAAATTTTCAGCCATTTGGAACACAGGGTGCATACGATAATGTTATTGCAGTATATCCTAATGATCCTGAAAAAATTCTTGTAGGAGGTCTTAATATATGGAGAGGTAATGCTATTTCTAATTCAGTAACATTTCAATGGGAACAACTAACACAATGGAATTTACCACCAGTTTTTCCTTTATATGTTCATGCCGATCAACATGCAATTGTTTTCAATCATGCTGACCCTAGTATAATTTTCATTGGAAGTGATGGTGGCATATCAAGAGCTATTGATGATGGTAAATCTTTTGTATGTAAAACAATGAATACAAACTATAATGTTACTCAGTTTTACTCTGTTGGCTATTCAGGAACAGGTGAAATTCTTGGAGGGACTCAAGATAACGGTTCTCTTTATATTGACTTTAAAGGGAATACTCCTCAAAGTGCTAAAGAAGTTATGGGTGCAGACGGTGGTCAGTGCGAATTTTCTAAAATGAACCCTAATATTTTCTTTACAACAATGTATTATGGGGGTCTTATAAGAACTAACGATTTAGGTGGTGCTTCAAACGAATTTTATTCACCCTACGTTCGTAAAGCACATGGATGGAATGGCCCCGGTGACACATGGGAGCCTGATTCAGACCAAGGAGCATTTGTTACACCTATTGCTTTGTGGGAAACAAGAAACGACCCATTAAGTACAGATACAATCAATTTTATTGCAAAACGTGAGTACTATGAAGGCGAAAAAATAATTTTTAAAAGTCACAATGCTTTTGACCAGCCTATTGAAATTACTATACCTCATAACGATATACATCCCGACAGTTTATCTTACGTTAAAGATGATACTATTAAAATTCATGATAGATATCAATCATTATTTGCTGTAGGTTTAACACGTAGAGTATGGCTTACACGAAAAGCAACTAACTTTAACGATGCAATAAGTGATTTAGACTGGTGGTCAATTTTCCCTAAAGACTACTTAGCTATAGACGAAAAAGTTGAATATCTTGCATTTTCTAATGACGGGAATCACTTGTTTTTCTCTACAAGTTATAATAAAATTTACCGATCATCAAACTTAAAAAATGCAAGAACCCGTTATAATGCAGATGCTTCATTTGCAAAAGAAAATTTAGTTGTTAAAACACAATTAATTGGTGATTTTGGTAACAGAGCAATCACTAGCATAGCTACTGACCCTCAAAATATAGAAAATATTGTTGTAACATTAGGTAACTATGGTAATAGTGATTATATATACTATTCTTCAAATGCTGCTTCAACTACAAGCACCAATAGATATGCTAATTTCTACGAACGTCAAGGTAACTTGCCAGAAGCTCCAGTATATTCAGCAGTTATCGAATACACTTCTTCCGACAGAGTTATTGTTGGTACTGAATATGGTGTGTTCTCAACAGAAAATATAACAGGTGGTCACGGACAAGTTTCTGAAACTTGTGTATGGACTGAAGAAAATACAGGATTACAAAATGTTCCGGTATTTATGGTTCGCCAACAAACATGGCCAAATTGGTATCCAAATATTAATAATGCAGGTTATTTATACATTGGAACTCATGGTAGAGGTATATATTCAAGCGAAACATTAAAAGCTCCTGTTTCAATTGATGAGCCAACAACAAATATTGATAAATCAGAAAAATTAAATATTGATGTTTATCCTAATCCAATTGTTGATGTTGCAAACATCTCTTATAATGTTAGTGACAATTCAGTTGTTAGAATTAATCTTTATAACATTCAAGGTAAATTAATTAGAAAAATTGAACTTTCTAATCAAACAATTGGTAAACATAATTATCAATTTAATATTGAAGGTATACAGCAAGGTACATATATCTTAAATGTTGTTGCCGGAAGTAAATCAAACTCAAAAAGAGTTGTTGTTTACTAATATAATATAGTAATAAAACAAAAAAAGGCTTTCGTTTGAAAGCCTTTTTTGTTTTATAAAAATAAAACGTTACACATTTCCACCACATTGTAGCATAACCTTTCTATTAACCCGAAAAATTCATAATTTTTCTACGCTTAAGAATTACCAACAAATTTGGTGTTTTTAAAACCCCAAATTTGGGTACTTCTAATGCGGGGTTTACCGCTTTACTTTCCGCTATCCATC
>QMPG01000089.1 GCA_003648455.1 Bacteroidota bacterium | reverse complement strand
TGGATTAATTTCTGCTGCGAATTTCACCCAATTTTTATCAATCTGCTTACAATTATGTGTTATTTTTACTGAACCATCGAATGCTAATAATTTATTATTAGCATACAATTTCACAGCGCCTTTATATAAAAAAGCGGAACTAAAACTAAAATCCTGAATTTGTTTAATTTTACCTGTTGCAAAAGTTTGTCCTGATGTATCAACTGCAATCAAATCGAAATTAATAACATGTTTTCTGCCATTTTCTTCTAAATAATCATAATCGCCGGATGCATTATATTTTTTTCTTCCAAAAATATTAACAACTGAATTATAAAAATTGTGGTATTTTGAAGTATTGTTTGCAATAATATGAGCATTATACAAAGTTTTTATTTTTGCTTCTTTTTGTATTGTTACGTCTCCATCTCCCGGTAATATTGTTGCATCTGCAACATTAACATATTTCACATCATGTGTAAATATAATATTCTTTTTTAAGTCGAAATTTGAAGTAGGTGCAATAAAATTTAAAGAATCTTGTTTTGGATTGATTGATAAGAATAACGAACCAATAGGTGTTTGTGTTTCTTGCTCAACAGTTACTGTTCTAAGCTGCCCTCTCTCAATAACTTGCATATGAATATCTGTTTCCATATCAATTTTTTGTTTATCCATACTCCATAAAAATCTGTCTACATGAGAAACAAATTGATTTTGAGGGAATTTCACAAAAGCAATTTCATTATTAGGTATAAATTTACCTGTTCTGCTAACAAAATCAATGTGGGCTTCAACTTCATTGGAATTGAAAGAAAAATCTTTTAAGTCAGCTGTTCTAACGTCAAATCTTACAGTATTTGAATTAAAAGATTCATCTTTATATGAATACAAATTTGAATGCAAAACAGCATTTTTGATATTCATCTTTCCTTTTCCTGTTAATTCTGTAGGTTTATATTCTAATTCTCCTTCTAAATCAGTTTGATTATCGAACATAACAAAAGGTTTCTCTTTGCTTGTTGCATAAAGTATATCATTATATGGTTCCCAATGAATATAAGCACTATCTGAATTAACAGTAGGATATTTAACTCCGGAAATTTGCTTTTTTATATTAAAAGTTTGAGATTTAGTATTCATTGAATCGGGATAAAAAAGGAAATCCTCAGACGTTGTTGTTGATGTTAAATAGTTAATTGTTCCGCCTCCTCTTAAACCATGATTACTCAACGAAATTTCGTTAAAATATTTTCCTTTACTTTTAAATATTGCAAAGCCCTCCTCGGGAGTAGAGTGTGTAAAACCTAAAGAGTTATCGGCTTGTAACACCAATTTTTCTCTAAATTCCGGAAATATTCCTCCTGAGTAAAAAGTCCCATCGTATCCCATACCCTCAATTGAAAAATTATTTAAACTGTCAATAGTATATGGGTCAACTTTAAAATAAAAATTATCTCTTTTATATTTACCTTTTTGAATCGACTTTTTGTCGTAATAAACATAAGATGTGTCTTTACTGGTAAAAATCGGGTATTTGGGATAATGTTTATTGCCCGATTTATTATTTGTACTGTCAATCAAAATATCTCCTGTAACATTTTCAATAACAGATTGAACATTTTTCAATTTCATTCTGCCCCAATCATCCATTTCATCCTTTACTTTAATACGAAGTGAGTCAACTTTATTAAGTTCAACTTTAAATTTGTCGTAATTAAAAGTGAAATTTTGACCGTAGTAAGTGAAAAAGCCGGCTGTAACAACTCCTGAAAAATCGAAATATCGGTTTCTTTTTAAAGTAATTTTTGATTGTTTTGGGTAAAAAATAACATTTTGTGAATCGCTAACCAAAATTTGAGGAACACCATAAATATTTAAATCAAAATTAATTAAACTCAATGTTGCATTGCTTAATGGAGCCTTTGTTTCTGAATTAAAATCAATAATATCATAATCAATATCACCAACTACAGCATCCAGATAATCGTATAACCGCTGTTTTATTCTGGCAATTTGAGTATCAACATCATAATCGATAATTCCTGCAAACGATAGTTCAATAAGCAGTTTGCGAATTTGAGGTAATGATAATCGCATAAAATCTGCAAATTCTTCGGCAGTAAATTCTTCTTTATCATATTTTTTTGCAAATCGGCGCAAGGCAACATACGGATGAATTCTATTCATTGCCTGAAGTTTTTGATATCTGTCTGCACTAAAATAATTTGCCGACTCAAACTTTGCTTTATGATAATTTGAACCTTTAAGCATTGTAATATCTATTTTTTGGTCGTCAATTTTCCACGACATCAATTCACAATCGATGTCTACTTTATGAAAAGTATCAAAATATGGGCTTCTTGCCATTGTAGCCGGGTCGTTATTTCTAATTAAATTAACTTCTCGCTTATCAATATAATATCTGAAAAGTAAGCCGGGATGATAAATTGAATCTGTATCTAATTGTAAGCTTACAGATGTATTTAATCCTGTGATACGATTTTCTCGAAAAACAAAAAATTGCGAGGCGGCTTTTAAAAACAAAACATTCTCGATATGAGAAACGCTATCTTTTACAACTTTCACATCACGATAAATAAATAAATTTGCTTTTTGATCTTTAGTACCTGAACCAACAAACTTTGATCCTTGCATTGAAAATCCGCCTATATAATTAATGTTTTCGAAAATATTATCAATTTTAAATCGCTTAGTATATGAATCGAAACGTGGATATTTCGACTTTTTAGGCGATGTAATAACTGTTACTTTGTCTTCTAATCTACCTAAAAGCGGAGAAGCAAAATAATTTTTATTTATGAAAACAACAGAATCGGCTACATATTTCGAAGTCTTCATTGAAATGATATATTTCTTAAGTGTTGCATGAACAGAATCAACATTCAAGCCTGTTCTTTGCCATGTAACTATGCCATTTTTTCCGTGCCATTTATTTTGTAAGGGATAATAAATACCTTGTGTTTTAAAAATATTTAGACTGTCTTTTGATGCATAACAAGTTAAATCAATATCATTAAATTCAATTTCAATTGTTTTGTCAAACTTAAACAAATAATTATTATTGCTTGCTTTCCATTTTGTTGATGATGATTGATATATTACATTATTACTTAACAAACTAAGTGTAGAATTAAGGTAGGCATTAATTTTTGACAAATATATTTTATTTTCGTTTAGCATAAATACAATGCCCTTATCCCACTCACTATAATTACTTGTATCGAGCGAACTATTGGCGAAAGCCATTATACAATTTAAGTAATTATTAAACTCAGGAAAATTTCTTGCTCGCTTTTTTAAAAAAAGATTTGATGTCTTTATTATATTTGCTCTCCTGTTTTCAGGAATTTTTGTATACCATATAACTGTAAATTTTTCAATAAGCTCTTCTACTTCCTTTTTCTTGTCATTTTTTTGCATGAAATTTTCTAATTCTTCAAGGTAAGTTGCTGTATCGGGTGTAAACTTTTTTATTTTCTGAGCATAATTGTTAAATGAGATAGTATAAAAAATTACAAAGGATAAAATTATCTTAAAAAGTTTCATATATGTGATAAGTTGTAAAGTTGAAAGTTAAAAGTTTAATGTTTAACAAACTTAAGAGATACCCAATTATTTTTTTCGATTAAATCGATAAACTTGAGATTGTTTTTCATTGCAGCAACTTTAATTTCTTCTGCATCAAAATTTAATAAACCACTCAACACTATTATCCCATCATGGTTTAATGATTCTGAATAAGATGGCAAGTGTTTCAATATTGTATTTTTGTTAATATTTGCAAGAATAATATCGAACGACTTGTCATTAACAAGCTCAATGTCAGACATAAAAACATCTACATTACAAATATTATTTATTTTAATATTATCCAAAGTGTTTTTGTAGGCAAACTCATCATTATCGATTGCAATAATAGATTTAGCACTTTTAAGCGACGACAAAATTGATAATACACCGGTTCCACACCCCATATCAAGCACCGACTTATTATTCAAGTCTAAGTTCAAAATTTGCTCAATCATTAAGATAGTTGTTTCATGCTGCCCTGTTCCAAAAGCCATTTTGGGCTGAATAATTATTTCGTATTTAAATTTAGGCGTATCTTTATGAAAAGGTGCTCTTATCAGGCACTGGTCATTAATAACTGAAAAAGGAAAATTACTTTCCCATACTTCATTCCAATCTTTGTTCTTTATTGACTTGTATGAGTATTCAATAATACATAAATCTTTGCTAATATTATTTAAAACTTCTTTCAGATTATTCTCATCAAATTTAGTGTCAATAATATATGCTTTTAAACCATTATTGGTTTCTTCAAAACTATCAAATTCAATCAAGCCCAATTCAGCAATAAAAATTTCAACTGCAGTTTGAGAATTAGGTGTAATTTTACAATCGAGTTCAATATAATTCATGAGATGGTTTTAAAGTTAAAAGTTTATATAATTTATAAACTTTTAACTTTTTCAATTTATTTATTTAAACGAGTTTACAATATCGATAAAATCTTCGGCTTTAAGAGCAGCTCCACCAATTAAACCTCCGTCAACATCAGGTTTTGCAAAAATTTCTTTTGCATTTGAAGGTTTGCAACTGCCTCCGTATAAGATTGATGTTTCTTTAGCAATGTTGTCACCATATTTTTCAGAAATAAGACTTCGAATAAACTTATGAATTTCCTGAGCTTGTTCGGGCGAAGCAGTTTTACCTGTTCCAATTGCCCAAATTGGTTCATAGGCTATTATAATACTGTCGTAATATTCTTTTTCTAAAGTAAAAATTGTTTCTGTAAGTTGTTTTTTTATTACTTTAAAATGCTGGTTTGATTCACGTTGTTCTAAATTTTCGCCACAGCAAAAAATAACTTTTAGGTTATTATCTAAGGCTAATTTAATTTTTTTGTTAAGAATATCATTATCTTCATGGTAATATGCACGCCGCTCAGAGTGACCTATTATAACATAATCAGCTCCAACTGACCACAACATCTCTGCAGATACTTCGCCTGTAAAAGCTCCTTCTTGTTCCGCCGCACAATTTTGAGCAGACAACAAAATTCTCTCTCTATCAATAACTTTACCAACCTCTGACAAATGAATAAAAGGAGGTGCTATAATAATATCAACATTTTTATCAGCTTTTTCAGCCACTAATTTATTAATTTCAATTGCAAGGTCAATTCCTTCTTGCAACGATTTATTCATCTTCCAGTTTCCTGCTACAATTTTCTTTCTCATTTTTACATACTTTTTTATTATAATTTTTAAAAATTAAAGTTACAAACTTAATTTAATTATAAGAAAAGAAGTAATAAAATATTGTTAACAATTTTTAAACTTGTGATATTTATTAAAATTCAAAGAGCTGCCAGTGTTAACTATAACCATACTAACATATTTTACAACAATCAATTACAAAACATATATATTGAAAATAACAAATAACTAAATTATTTTATTACTTTTTTAGAAACTTCTAATAAAACTATTTAGAAAATTTTTATTAAGAATATTTCTTTGAGATTAGATTTTAAATTAATTTTATGTTAATTTTAACCGTAAATATAAATGCTATTATAATATTCATTCACAACAAATACTAAAAATATGGCTTTAAAAGAAGAATATATTAAAAGTGGAAATTGGTTATTTAAAAGACGCAGTTATTTACCTTTAATTTTATTGGTAATTTTTATTTTTGGGTTAAAAAATTATAAATATCTTGGGAATAATGAAGCTTTAGACGATTATTGGGAAATATTTTGCCTTTTAGTGAGTTTTATTGGGTTAGGAATACGCAGCTACACAATTGGTCATACTCCTAAAGGGACATCGGGTAGAAATACTAAAGGACAAGTAGCTGAAACACTTAACACAAAAGGAATTTATTCGGTCGTAAGACATCCTCTTTATCTTGGAAATTTTATTATTTGGTTTGGCATATCTTTATTTGCACATTCATGGTGGTTGTCATTAATATGCATCTTGGTTTTTTGGGTGTATTACGAACGCATCATGTTCGCTGAAGAGAATTTTTTAATAAAAAAATTCGGCAAACAATATATGGATTGGGCTGAAAAAACACCTGCATTTATACCTAAACTAAAAGGCTGGGAAAAATCAAATTTGCCTTTTTCTTTTCGAAATGTTCTTAAAAGAGAATATAATGGTTTTTTTTCAATAATTGTTGTATTTACTTTTCTTGAGGTTCTTAGTGATTTTATTGTAAATAGAAAATTGGAAATTGATTTAATGTGGTTAATAATATTTGGTGTTGGTCTAATTATTTTTTTAACCCTTCGAACTTTAAAGAAAAAAACAAATATATTATCTGTAAAAGATAGATAGAGAAAAGGCAATACATTAAACCACCTTTTATTCAAACAAAAAACTAATACCGGAAAAGACAGCAAACGAATAAGGATAAACAGAGTTGAATTTGTTAATTGACGTTAATGAGTACTTAAATGTTGGTTCTATACTAAATGAAAATTTTTTAAACAACGGATATACAAAATTTACTCCAATAATTACAGAATAATTTATTGTATTTATGTCTGTTGTCTTGCCCATATTATATTTGTCTGTATTATTCTTTACCACAACGTTATTACCAACTAAAAAACCTGTATTAATTCCACTTAAAATATTTACATCAATTTTTCTATCAATAATTTTATATTTAATAATTGCAGGTATTTCGAGATAATCAAAATTTTGTATTATATCTGATATTTCTGAATTTGAAAAGTCTAAATTATCCACATTATTGACAGGCACAGGAACATTGTTTGCTTCAATTACATTCCCAACGCTTGTATTTAACAAATAAGTATTTCCTTTTCCATTATACATTGATTCTGAAAAAAGCATTGCGTTTTTGGTTATCTGTCCTGTTTCTGAATAATAAACTCCTGTTTGAATCCTCAAGCGTTCACTTACTTTATATTTTACGTTTGCTCCTACCGAAAAAGCAGATAGAGGTTCTTCTTTTGCATTGTCGCGATAATTACTGTTACTTGTATTTGCAGTTGCTACATAATAAGCATCGACCTCTTTAACATCTCTATATGCATAAAGTGGTGAAAATTGACCTTCGACAGACCAACGCGATTCTTTCTTTTTTTTAAGATCAGTATTTAATATCGGCACCTGTTCTAACGAATAAATTAATTCTTGCTCAGAATTCAAATCTATATCTATATTGTCGGCATTTATGAGTTTTAATTTTTTATAAATTATTTTATCATTATATGGCATAGATTTATCAAAACTCTCATTCTCTATGCTATTTGCCAATAATTTGTTTTGTGGGACTTGTTCTTTTTTCTTTTTATTAATCTCTAAAGATTTTGTTTCTGTTTTTGATAAAAATCCTTTGTTTTGATTATTATTTTGAAATGTTATATTGTCTTGCTTTTTAGTATCTAATTCTTTATTAGCTTTATTGTCAGGATTAATATTTATTTTTTTTGCATTGTTATCTGTTTCTTTTACCTTTAAATTTTGCTTTTTTATTACTGATTGTAATGATTTATGTTTTTCTAAACGGAATAAATCAGAAAAAAAATAGCCACTTGCAAATGTTAAGATAATAATAACAGAAGCTGCAATATTCCTTAACAGTATTCTATTTCTCCTTCGTTTTTTATTTAACAAATTGTCTTTTATGTTATTCCAAATATAATTTGGTACTTCATGTTCATTGTTAATTAAAACATCGTGAAATAACTTATCAATATTTTTTCTATCATTAATCATTTCAATAATTTAATCTTTCCTTCGTCTGTATAATATTTGTTAATCTTATCTTGTAAAATTTGTCGCGCTCTCGATAGATTTGACTTTGATGTACCAACTGATATTCCTAACATATCACTAATTTCTTTGTGCGAATATCCTTCAATTGCGTATGAAATAAACACCACTTTATATTTTGGTGTAAGTTCGTGAATAAATTTTAATAAATCATTTGAAGTAATTTTGCTTATAACATCATCGTAGTTAAAATCTTCGGAATATTTACTAATATCATCAACTGTTTGTAATATATTTTGTTTACGATATTTGTCTAAAGCCGTATTAACAATTATTCTTCTTACCCAACCTTCAAAAGAGCCTTTAAATTTAAATTGATTAATTTTTTCAAATACCTTAATAAAACCTTCTTGTAAAATATCCTCAGCCTCAGTATAATCTTTCGAGTATCGCAAACAGACAGCAAACATTTTTCCGGATAGTTGTTTATACAACATTTCCTGATATTTAATGTTACCTGCAACACATCCCTTAATTATTTTGTCGATACTATTCAAAAATTTCTTCTGCGACATTTTATTATTCTACTATATAGATGTTGTTTTACTTGTTTTGGTTGCTTTAAATAAATAAAAAAAAAGAAAGCAACCTTTTTTGGTTTTTTATCATCTTAATTGTAAAAACTGGTTTAATTTTCACATTTTCTAATTAACAAAATTAATACTATTTTAATTTAAAAATACAAAGATTATGAAAACAATCAAATTAATCATTTTGGTAATCATCTTATCAATAACATCTTTTTCTTGCAACAAAGATGATAATCCCTCTCCCGAAATACCAGACATAATTCTTAATTTAAAAGAGCAATCTCTTGTTAATTCAAGCAATAAGTTTGGTTTTGATTTATTTAATAAAATAAACAATTCGGAAGATCAAAACAAAAATATTTTTATTTCACCTTTGAGTGTCTCTTTTGCTCTTGCTATGACATATAACGGAGCCGACAATGAAACAAAAACAGCAATGGAAGAAACTCTAAGGCTCAACGGATTAACAACTGATGAAATTAACAATTCGTTTAAAAATATAATGAATTCTTTAATCGGGCTCGATCCAAAGGTGGCATTTAATATAGCCAATTCAATTTGGTACAGAGACAGCTATCATGTTGAACAAGATTTTATTGATGTTAATAAAAACTATTATGATGCAGAAGTTAATGCTCTTGATTTTGCAGATTCTCAAGCTAAAAATATTATTAACAAATGGGTAGCAGATAAAACAAACAATAAAATTAAAGAAATTGTTGATAACATATCACCCGAAACAGTTATGTATCTTATAAATGCAATATATTTTAAGGGTAACTGGAAATATAAATTTGACAGTTCTGATACAGAATCAAAACCCTTTTATCTTGCTGACGGAACAACAAAAAACGTATTAATGATGCAGCAGGAAAGCAGTTTTAATTACTTGTCAAACGATATTTTTGAGGCAGTTGAGATGCCTTATGGTGGTGAGAAATTCAGCATGGTAGTTCTTTTGCCAAAAAATGATAAAACAACCTCTGATATTATTAATGAATTAAATGATGATAATTGGAATGCATGGCTTAATGGTTTCCAGAAACTGGATAATATTCACATAATAATGCCAAAATTCAAGTTTCAATACGAAAAAAAATTAAACGATGTATTAATAGATATGGGATTGGGTATTGCTTTTTCTGACAGAGCCGATTTTACAAAAATTAATCCAAAAGGTGGCATTGCAATTTCGAAAGTTAAACATAAAACCTTTGTTGATGTAAATGAAGAAGGAACAGAAGCCGCTGCTGTAACTTCAGTTGAAATTAGTTACACAAGTATTGGTCCATCAAATGTTTTTAATGCAAACAAGCCTTTTGTATTTGCTATTAGAGAAAAAAGCACTAACTCAATTATTTTTATTGGCAAGATGGCAGAACCTGATTATGAATAGACAATAATTAAAAACATATCAGATTAGCACCACAATTTATTGTGGTGTTTTAATTGATAGAGACATTCTTTTATAGTCGGCTTTTAGCCGACTTTGTTTATAATGTATATCGACAATGCTGTTCGGGATTACAAATCCCGAACTAACCAGCTATATATTAACACTTTCGGATTACAAATCCGAAAGAGCGAGGTTTTTTAAACGCTGGAAGGTTATTGTAATTAAAAATCCTGTAAGGATTGAATAATAATAGCCCTGTATGAAATGCAGGGTAAAAGAACATGAAGTAGAAAGGGAACCCTGAAAGGGGTTCAACACATTAAGAACAATGCTGTTCGGGATTTGTAATCCCGAACTAACCATCTGTATATTAATGCTTTCGGATTGCAAATCCGAAAGAGCGAGGTTTTTTAAACGTGGGAGGGTTATGGTAATAAAAAATCTGGAAGGATTGAATAAATAAAAGCCCTTTAGGAAAGGCGG
>QMPG01000088.1 GCA_003648455.1 Bacteroidota bacterium | reverse complement strand
TTATATTTTGTTTCAAAAGAATCATCTTTATTAATAATTCCTAAATTGTTTACTTTATTTTGCCTCATTCGTAATTGAATTTCCCATCTTGCCATATCAGCATAAATAAGAATATCAGCATCTTTGCAAATTAATGAAGCACCATAACCAAATATAAGAATATTTCCATTTTCGATTTTGTTCATTTCATCTTTAATATGATTAATCTTATTAATATTCATAAAATCAATCATATTTAATCTCGTCATAAAACCAAATATACGATGGTCTGTAACATCAGGATATGTAATATTTCTTATTTCATCTTCAGAAAGCATTGCTTCTTCAGATAAAAATATATGATTTAAAGTTAAACCCTTTGAAAGAGCATTTCTAATTTCATTATGATATACACCCTGATATGTTTCAACAACAATTACAATTTTTTTTTTTGGTAGTTTTCTGAGTTTATTATTTATTTCAACACATATTGCATCCCAACCGGTAAAGCAATATTTTTCCATACCTTTTAGCTCAATTCTTGGAGCTTTATTAAAATTCGTTCTCAATTTATTTATCTTTTAAATTAATATCCTGTGTTTTGTACTAACTTAGTATTAAAATATATTTCTTTTTGTGGAATTGGAAAAAGTATATTAAAATCATGAATATTGGCAGTAGGTTTTGCTAAATTAACTCTTTCCTTAAGTTTTCCCATTCTTACCAAATCAAACCAACGCTGTCCTTCCATTACAAATTCCCATTGTCTCTCTTGCAAAACAGCGTCTTTAAATTCCTGATAACTTAGTCCTATTGTTAAGTCTTGCAAATTTGCTCTTTCCCTTACCTGATTAATTGCATTGTATGCGTCAGTAGTTGGACTTCCATTCACCTCATTCAATGCTTCGGCATACATAAGAAGAACATCCGCATATCTTAAAAAAATATAATCGACATCTGATTCTCCATTTTGCCTTCCACCTTCAGCTTCCTGATCCCAATATTTTTTTATGTAAGGTCCATCAAACGTTTCTCCTTCAAATTCAGTAATGAAAGTTGCCGCTTTCCTTTTATCATTATTGCTAAAACTATTATAAAGTTCGTCTGTTGGTCTTTCCCAACCTTGTCCATTTCTTACTCCATTATCAGATTCTGTTGTTGGCATTAATCGAACTATAAACTGATTTGTTGTCCAACCTTCACCAAGTGTTCCACTAAAATTAATAGCCCATAAAATTTCACCTGAATTTGCATTTGCTAATTTAAAAATATCTGAAAATTCGGGTTCAAGAGTATATTTTCCTATTACTTTCTCCAGACAAACCCTGCTTGAATCAAAATCATTAACATCATTATCAAGTGCTCCTCTAGTAAGGTATACTTTTGCTAAAAGAGCTGAAGCTGCATAACTTGTTGGCATTCCTTCAACCCTGTTTGGAAATGGATTCACAATCAAATATTTCTCAGCCTTTTTCAAATCACTTATTATATTTTTATAAACATCAGCAACTGGAGTTCGTGGCAATATGGTTTCTTCAGCTGTTTTCGTAGGAAACAACTGTAGAGGAACATCCCCGAATAATTTTACCAATTCAAAATATAACATTCCACGCATAAAATATGCTTCTCCAAGAAGATGGTTTTTCACATCAGGACTTGAATAGTTATTGAAATTTTCTACTTCTTTAATTAAAACATTGCTCGAATTGATAATGAAATAGCATCCCTGCCAAATAAATTCTACAGGTGCATTATTTGCATCAAATGTAAACTGGGATAAATCAAGCATATCAGCTGAAGAACTGTTTTCATAACAATTATCAGATGCCAAATCTTGTAACACCCAAAAATTATTAAAAAACAAACCTCCACCTTCCCAAGTCCATGTTATCAGTCCTCCAAACATTCCGTCGGCAAAGTGAACTAAATCATCTTCACTTTGGAAATAATTACTATAGGTATGTTGGGATCGAATGTCTTGTTCTAAAAACTTTTCACAGCTGCTAAAACATAATAATATTATTGTCAGGATTAAAAAAACCTTTTTCATTTGTTTAGATTTTATCAATTAAAATGTTGCATTTAAACTAAATACTACTGATTTAGACATTGGATAAGATCCATAATCGGCACCTTTTCCAAATACACTTCCACCAAAAATTGATACTTCAGGATCGTATCCTGAATATTTAGTAAAAGTTAAAAGATTTCTGCCACTAATTGAGATTTGCAGACCCTTAATTTTGATACGGTTTATTATGTTAAAAGGCAAATTATAAGAAAGTGTAATATCTTTTAATCTCAGATAAGAACCATCTTCAACAATAACATCTGACATTACATTTCCATGTGTCGAAACATTTGCTCTTGGGTATTCATTTGTTGGATTAGTTTCTGTCCATCTATCAAGAGCAACAGTAGAATTATTTTGAAATCCATCAAAACTTTCTAACATAAATCTATTAAAATTGACAATTTCATTTCCATAATCTCCCTGTAAATATATATCCAAAGTTAATCGTTTATATGAAAATGTATTTTTAAATCCATACGAAAAATCAGGATTTGTATTACCTAATTTAAAATGGTCGTCAACTGTTAGTTTGCCGTCTCCATTCTTATCCACATATTTTCTGTCACCATAGCGTGGAATTTTAGAAGGAAAGAATGGAACAGTAGTTGGATCTTCATCCAATTGAATAATTCCATCGGATTTGTATCCATAAATAACGCCTACAGGTTCTCCTTCTCTAATTATTGTCCAATCTGAAATATTCATTACAGGTGTGCCATAAATATCAGTCGACTTATCAAGGTTGGTAACTTCATTCTTGTTAAAAGAAATATTTAAACGAGTACTCCATTTAAAATCATTATCAAAATTTACTGTATTTAATGAAAGTTCTAAACCTCTATTTTCCAAATCACCAATATTAGACCAAACATATTCAAAACCAGAAGATCTGTTAACCGGTAAAAATAGTAATAAATCAGAAGTGCTTTTTAAATACACTTCAGTAGTAAATTCAATTCTTGATTTGTACATACTTAAATCAAACCCTAAATCATACTGTTTTGTGACTTCCCATTTCAAATCTTCATTTTTTAATGAAGCCACATAAGTTCCAAGGACTTCGGCATTAGCACCTTCACCATAAAAATATGGCAAAGTACCCATAGTGCTTAATGTTACACCCGAAGGAATCCCTTCATTACCAACAGTTCCCGCACTCATTCTCAATTTAAGATCATTAATTACATCCAATGATTTCATAAAATTCTCTCCTGTAATTCTCCAAGCAGCAGAAACAGAAGGGAAAAAACCATATTTATGTGATTCCCCGAATTTTGATGAACCATCCAATCTTCCTGAAAACGTAAGATAATATTTACTGTCGTAATTATATATTACCCTACCAATTCCTGATACCATTGCCCATGTACTATATCCTGTATTAATAGTTTTGTCAAGTCCGGCACCTAAATTATAATATCCCAACCTGTTATCATCAAAACGTTCAACAGCAATATCGGTAATTTCAGAAACATATTTTTGAGCTGTTTGACCGCCTAGAATATTAAAATGGTGTTTATCAAAATCTTTAGTGTAAGTAAGTGTATTTTCCAGCAACCATGTATAACCCTGCATATTAACATTGTAACCTTTACCTTTATCTTGACCTCGTCGTACAAAACTTGGAATAAATTGCTGTTCTTTGTTGAAAAATGCATCAATACCTGCTTTAAACTTAAACTTAAGATTTTCAATAATATCCCAGTCTAAATAATAATCGCCAATTAGACGGTTTGAATTAATGACCCTTTTTGTTTCATTAATTTCGGCAACCGGATTTGGTATCCTGTTCATGGTATTACTTTCGTAAGTATATCCTCCTTCTATCGTTTCGTCATAAACATCTTGACCAGGGTTAAAAAGTAATGCCATTGCAGTAACACTTGATGCTACATTTGGTATTCCTGTAATAACACCATGATTAATACTTCGTGTAAAATTTAAATTTACTCCCGACTTTACAGTTTTTGACAAATTATTATCTAAATTGATTCTAAATGTACCTTTATTAAAATCGGAATTGCGAATAATACCTTCTTGCTGCATCAAATTTGCAGACATAAAATATACCGTATTATCGTTCCCTCCTCTAATTGAGATTTGATGATTTGAAAACATGGCAGTTCTAAAAATCTGATCTTGCCAATCTGTACCTTCACCGAAACGGTTGGGCAATGCAAAAGCATCATTGTATGCAACACCGGGATAATATTTTCTTGCTTCTGTCACAGCATCGTTACCTAACACAGCTAATTCATGAGCATTAAGCAAGTCTAATTTTTTTGATAATTTTTGTACTCCAACTGAAGAATTTAATGAAACTTGAAGTGGTCCTTTTTTCCCTCTCTTAGTCGTGATGAGTATAACTCCATTTGCTCCGCGTGCACCATAAATTGCTGTTGCAGATGCATCTTTTAATATTTGAATTGATTCAATATCAACAGGATTTATACTAGACAATGGATTTATTTCAGAACCTTGTAATGTTCCTGAAGTTAATTCTTCGGCTTTTGTAATAATTGGAATTCCATCAATAACATACAATGGTTCATTAGTACCATTAATGGAAGTTGTACCTCTTATCCTTATAGATACAGGAGAACCTGGTTTCCCTGTAGATTGAGACACAACTACTCCTGAAGCCTGTCCTTGCAATGACTGGTCAAGAGAAGTAACGACCGGAGATGCAACATCTCTGGCTTTAATGGATGAGATAGAGACTGTAATGTCTTTTTTTCGTTGAGTTCCATATCCAATTACAACTACTTCGTCAAGATTTTCCACACTTTCAACCAAGACAACATTTATCTTTGACCGATTTTTTACAGATAATTCTTGTTTTACATACCCGATAAAGGAATAAACCAGAATGTCGGTTCCTTTAGCTTCAATCGAATAAACACCATCAACATCTGTAATTGTTCCGATAGTTGTACCTTTAATAACTACATTTACACCAGGTAAAGAATTTCCTGAAGCATCAAAAATCTTCCCTGTGATACTGATATTCTGAGCAATAAGTAGCTTTATTAAAAATACTAATATGATGAATAATGTAATTTTTTTCATGTTTAAGAAAATTTTGCTTGAATCAATTCAATATAATAACCAACAATACACTCCAAGAAATGTAATATTAATTGAAAACGATAATGAAATTATTATAAAAACAAAAAAGGAAATAAACAACTTAATAGCTAATTTCATTAGCTATTAAGTTATTATTTTTTGAAAAATCTTCCTATTTACTCAATTACAAATAAGTCTGGATCCACACTATCACAGTGTAAAGCAGTTATTGCTTCAACTTGAGTTTGCATTTCTGCAGTTCCGTATGGTTGAAAAGCTCCTTTAGGTTGACTGGTAAATGTTCTTTGAATGTCTAGTAATCCAAAAACAGCTAAGTCCCAATACATTGTCATTTCTGATTCACTAGCAGCTACAATTCTAAAATCATAGTATTCATCTATACCAGCATCACCGGAAGCCTGTTTTCTAATCATTCTTACTATTGCCAATGTATCACCATTATTTGGAGTTTCTTTATATACCCAATAACAGAAATGATGTGTTGGTGCAGCGTATTGAGCACTTAAGTCAACTTCATAAGTTCCATCTTCATAAAATCTGAATACTTTTAATGAATCAGCCTCAGTTAAAACGCTTGAGCCTAACCACTGCTCAGCAGTAATATGCCAATCGTATTTTACAAAAGCAGAACGAGTAGATAAATTCGTTTGTACAAGCAAAGATGCTGTTTTCGACAAACCATTTTTATCAACAACATTAAATTCAAACCCCAAAGTATGCAAATCATCATTTTCCACCAAAGTATAAGTGAAATTATACGTATAAGTATTACCGTCTTTAGTTAAATTCGCAGTTACATCAACAGGGATGCCATTTTCGTTGTCAACAACTTTAGTATAAGTAAATGTTTTAACTTCTGCACTTACAATTGTAACTGTAGCAGTAACAATATCTCCAATATTAAGAGATTCCGTTTGTTCTTTGTCGAGTGAAATTGTGGTGACTGGTTCATTATCGTTATCTTTGCATGCATTAAAAACAGACACAGATAACACTAATGTAAGCATTAATGCCATAGAATAATAAACTTGTTTCATAATTTAATAGTTTTAAAGGTTAATATGTTTAAACATTTATACAATAATAATACTTTTTATTATTCTAACAAAATAATTTTGTATTTTTTTTTAATAATTTATCATGCAGAAAATACATTAAGCATAAACCCTTTTATAATATGTATTATGAGAAGATAACAAATTAATATAATTAATATAATTAATATAATTAATATAATTAATATTATATTAAAACAATTTTAATTGTTTACTTGTTAATATAAATACATTAATATAAATTTGCATCGTATATACATATGAACAATACAAATGATAAAATTTGAAATTAATCACAACAGCCCAATTCCACTTTACTTACAAATTGAACAACAGTTAAGAGAGCTTATAAAAAAAGACGAATATCAACAAGGCAAGCTATTACCTAATGAGGTTGATTTATCAAGACAATTAGGTATCTCACGAAACACACTCAGGCAAGCTATTAATAAACTGGTAATAGATGGGCTTTTAGTTAGAAAAAAGGGGAAAGGAACAAAAGTAGCTGAGCCAAATGTTAGTAGTAGGGTTAAAAATTGGTTTAGTTTTACTAATGAAATGAAAGCAAAAGGTATTGCTGTTCGTAATTTTGAACTTCATATAAGTTGGGAGACTCCAAGCAAAAAATTAGCCCGATTTTTTGAAATACCAATAAATAAAAAGGTTCTTAAAATTGTTAAATTAAGGGGTAAATTAGAAGGTCCTTTTGTTTATTTTATATCTTTTATGCATCCAATGATTGGCTTCACCGGGGAAGAAGATTTTACACAGCCATTGTATGAATTACTCGAAAATAATTTTTCTACTATAGCAAAAACTTCAAAAGAGGAAATTACAGCAATTTTAGCTAATGAATTTATTGCCGAAAAATTGCAATTAAGAGTGAATGACCCAGTACTGTTAAGAAAACGATTTGTTTTAGATCCAGGAGGAAGACCAATTGAATATAACCTGGGGTATTATAGAGGCGATAGTTTTACATATTCTGTTGTAAATGAACGAGATATTTTTTAAGCTTTATTAAATACAAAACACACTAAATAACAAACAGGATATAAAAGACGTTTACTACAAATTTTATTATAAACCTGAGTTCAATATAAATTAAACCCTATCTAATTGTTGCAATGCATATGTATATGCACCTAACGCAATTGCCTTGCTAGCTCCTAAATCGGAAATACCAATTCCAATTCTTGGTATTTCATCGTAAGAAACAATCCTTTTACTTCCAGAAACGGAAAGATTCTTCACACTGCCTAAGGCAAACTCATTAAAACAAGTTTTATCTTCGAGATTATAAACCTTAACCGATAAACGGTGAGATTTTACAGCCTCAAAATTTTCATAACTTCTATTAAGCTCATTAAACATGGCAGGCGAAAAAATATCCCATGCAGATGTTATTCCTCCGCCAATAACTACTATACCATCAATTAAAGTAAGAATATTTGCCAAAGAACTTCCCAAGGCCTCTCCAAATTGATTAAACGATTCTATTGCTGCTTTCTGATTTCCATCCCTTAAGCCTTTTGCTATGTAATAAATATCTTTAGGCATTAAATTTTGAGTAAAAGCAAGCCCTGACTCTTCAGCATAAACCCTTTGTAGTGCTCTTGTACTAACACTTTCTTCTGCATTCCAATTTAGATTATACTTGTTAAGAGTGTTATGAATTCCTGTATCACAAGAATTATCTCCTTTTAATAAAATATTATTCAAGACAACTCCACATCCAAATCCTGTTCCAAGGGTAATCCCAATTAAATTACTAAATTGTTTTATACCTCCTGCATTTATTATTTTATTGTTTAATTCTGGCAAATATCCACTTAAAGCCTCTCCATAAGCAAATAAATTACCATCATTATTGATAAAAACAGGACAATTAAATTTTTCTTCTAAAATTGGGCCTAAAGGCACATTTCCATTAAATGCTTTAAAATTTGGCAAATCACCAATAACTCCTTTATTATAATCGGCTGGACCTGGAAACGCAAAACTTATTGCACACGCCTTATTTAATAATTTATTATTTACATAATCAAATCCTTCAATAATAGTATCTATACATTTCCCAAGATTGTGTGCATTGGAAGGTCGACGTATAGAATTAACAATCTCTTCATTTCCTTGAATTGCCGAAAACACAAAATTTGTTCCTCCTGCGTCAAGTGTTAAAATAATTCGCTTATCATTATCAATATTATTCATATGTGAAATTTTATTATGTTAAAAATAATTTTGTATAAATGTATAAACAAAAGTACATAAATATTTTATTTAATTTAATTTAATTTAATATTTTATTAGCCAGTTAATCTTTATAATTTTGCACAATTAAAACACAACGTTACCATTTATAATTAAAAATGAAGAAAGTAGCTTTTTTTACATTAGGCTGCAAATTAAATTTTGCCGAAACATCAACCATTGCCAATTCATTTATTGAAAATGGATTTGAAAAAGTTAATTTCAACCAAGAAGCCGATGTTTATGTTATTAACACTTGTACAGTTACCAATATTGCTAATAAAAAATGTCGTCAGGCAATAAACAAAGCAATAAAAAAAGCACCAAATGCTAAGGTTGTTGTTACAGGGTGTTATGCTCAGCTCAAACCAGAGGAGTTATCAAAAATTCCAGGTGTAGACTTAGTATTAGGTAATAACGAAAAGTTTAATATCTCAAACTATTTAAATAATTCCGACTCGAAAATTATCAACTCTGATTTAAAAAATATTTCTTGCTTCTATCATTCATTTTCACTTAGCGATCGTACTCGCAGTTTTTTAAAAGTTCAAGATGGTTGCGATTATTATTGTTCATATTGCACAATACCTTTGGCTCGTGGCAAAAGCAGAAATGCACCGATAAAAGAGATTATTAAAGAAGCCGAAAAATTAGCTGACAATAATGTTAAAGAAATTATCTTAACTGGTGTAAATATCGGCGATTTCGGGAAAAGCACTAATGAAACTTTTATTGACCTTATTAAAGCACTCGACAAAGTTGCCGGAATAAAACGAATTAGAATTTCATCAATAGAACCAAATCTATTAACTGACGAAGTTATTAATTTTGTTGCTCAATCAAATAAGATTGTACCTCATTTTCATATTCCTTTACAATGTGGGACAAACAATTTATTAAAACTAATGCACCGGCGCTATACTACAGAACTATACAGTAAAAAAGTTGCTACTATTAAAACAATTATGCCACAAGCTTGTATTGCAGCTGACCTGATTGTTGGTGTGCCCGGCGAAACCGAGGAAGAATTTAAAAAAGCTTACCAATATGTTGACGATTTAGATTTATCATACCTCCATATCTTCACTTACTCTGAACGAGACAACACACTTGCTCTAACTTTCGATAATAAGGTTCCTGTAAATATCCGCAGAGAGAGAAGCAAAATTTTACATGAACTTTCTGAAAAAAAACGCCTGAAATTTTATTCTCAGCATCTTAATACTTTTAAAAAAGTACTGTTTGAATCGAAAAATGATAATGGTAAAATGTATGGATTTACCGAAAACTATATTAAAGTTGAAACGCCTTATGACAAACAATTAATTAACCAAATTGTAAAAGTTAAACTTGACAAAGTTAACGCTGATGGAAATGTTGAAGTTCTTATTACCGGTTCAATTTAAAAAGTTGTGGAAATAAATTTATTAAAATTTTATATTATATGTGTCTTTAATATTTTATGTAGAAGTTATATTGATTCATTTAAAGCAATTGAGAAATGTATTACGCCACGAAGTGGCAACTTATTTACCTTCGGTGAGCTCGCAAGCTCGGTTCAGCCCAAAGGCAACGCCTTGGGTAAAATGTGTGTTATAAAAAATATCGCCCTTTAAAGGGCAGATTAAAAAAATAAATATTATGTCACAGTGATTATCAAAATTGTATGTTCACATTATTTTTCATATAAAAAATCCTAATGTAAAAATGGGTCAATTTAAAATTAGGGTGGATTATAATAAAATAATTATTGCTGTCCGATAAATTTTAAAACTTTCTAAATATTTAAACAGGACGTACCTACGGCACTTTAAAATATTTTATAAATTCT
>QMPG01000087.1 GCA_003648455.1 Bacteroidota bacterium | reverse complement strand
TAAAAATTTTGTTAAATCCTCATTCATTTAATTTACATTTTCATAATCATTTTTCTTTATAGTTCCCTTTTTAATAATATCATTAGCTTTTTCTACCATACCATTCGTTTTTGGTGTAAAAGGCTTTGTAAGTCTATGATCTATATTGTTTTCTTCACATAAAACATCTAATTTACTTGGTTTTTTACTGTACTCACCTTTTTTTGATTTTATAATAGATAAATATACAAAAAATTGAAGCCAAAGTCAATAGCTGATAATCTATCCGATTTATGGAAAACAGTATAAATAAAATTCTTAAATTAATGATAATAGCATTTGTTTTATAATAAAAATTGTGTGATAATTTCTTTTTTTTGTAATTTTGCAAATCATTATTTAGAATAAATTATTAATCTAATTATAAATTAAATTGTTATGACAAAAATTAAAGTAGGAATAAACGGGTTTGGAAGAATTGGAAGAAATGTTTTTAAAATTGCATTAGAAAAGCCTGAAATTGAAATTATTGGGATAAATGATTTAACAAATACTAAAACATTAGCTCATTTACTAAAATACGATTCAACTCAAGGAAAATTTAATGGCACAGTTGATTACGATGATGAAGGAGTAATTGTAAATGGTAAAAAAATAATTGTTAGTGCCGAGAGAAGTCCTATTAATATTCAATGGCCTGTAAAACCTGATTTAGTTGTAGAATCAACCGGTATCTTTAGAGTAAAAGAAAGTCCAAAAGGTGGATATGGCGACCACTTAAAAAATGGTGCTAAAAAAGTAATTCTTACAGTTCCTGCAAAAGATCAAATTGACAACATGATTGTATTAGGTGTTAACGATAACGATTTGAAAGACACTGATGTTTGTGTATCAAATGCATCTTGCACAACTAATTGTTTAGCCCCTGTTGTTAAAGTGCTTAACGATAAATTTGGTATTGAAAACGGTTTTATGACAACTATTCACTCATACACCAACGACCAAGTAATATTAGATGGTCCTCACTCGGACTTAAGAAGAGCACGCTCAGCTGCCGTCTCTCAGGTACCAACAACAACCGGTGCAGCAATTGCGGTAGGTAAAGTTATACCTGAACTAGACGGAAAAATAGATGGTATGGCTATAAGAGTTCCAACCCCAACAGGTTCATTGGTTGACTTAGTTGCTAATCTTGAAAAAGAAGTAACTGTTGAGGAAGTAAACGCTGCAATGAAAGAAGCTGCCGAAGGTTCAATGAAAGGTATTCTGGCTTATACAGAAGACCCGATTGTCTCTGTTGATATTATTCACGACAGTCACTCATCAATTTTTGATGGTCTTTCTACTATGGTTTCCGGAAAAACAGTAAAAGTTCTTTCTTGGTACGATAATGAATGGGGATATTCAAGCAGAGTTGTTGACTTAATCTCAAAACTTTTCTAAGTTTACGATAAAAATCTTATATAGCCTGAAGTTATATCTTTAGGCTATTTTTTTATTAAACGAAATTCTAAAAAATTAATCATCTTGAGAAAAAGAAAACAATTACCTTTTTTCGAAAAAGTAAAAATTACAGATATTGGTTCAGAAGGAAAAGCCATTGCTAAAATAAACGATCTAATTGTATTTATTCCATTCGTAATTCCGGGAGATATTGTTGATATTCAAATAAATAAAAAAAAGAAAAATTTTCTTGAAGGATATGCTGTAAAATTTCATGAATATTCACCTAACAGGCAAGAAGCATTTTGTTCCCATTTTGGGATTTGTGGTGGGTGCAAATGGCAAATCCTCCCTTATGAAGACCAGTTAAAATTTAAACAAAAACAAGTTGTTGACAATCTTGAAAGAATTGGTAAAATTGAACTAAAACATGTTATTAACATATTACCTTCTGAAAAAACAACTTATTATAGAAATAAATTAGAATATTCTTTTTCAAATAAAAGATGGTTGACAAACGATGAAATAGATGATGAAGGCAATGAAATAAAACAAATGAATGCTTTGGGATTTCATATCCCGAAGAAATTTGATAAAATATTGGATATTGAACATTGTTATTTACAAAAAGAACCATCAAATGAAATAAGACTTTCAATAAAAAAATATGCACTAGCTAACAACTTAACATTTTTCGATTTAAGAAAACAGACAGGTTTTCTTCGCAATATTATTATTCGAACATCAACCACAAACGAGTTAATGGTGATTGTGTCTTTTTTTTATGAAGATAAAAAAGAACGCGAGAAATTATTAACCCATTTATCTGAAAATTTCAAAGAGATAACTTCATTAATGTATGTAATAAACTCAAAACCTAATGACAGCATTACAGACCTTGAAGTAAAACTTTTTAAAGGCAAAGACCATATTTTTGAAGTAATGGAAAATCTTAAATTCAAAATTGGTCCAAAGTCATTTTATCAAACAAATTCAGAACAAGCCTATAATTTATATAAAATTGTAAGAGAATTTGCTGATTTATCAGGTACCGAAAATGTTTACGATTTATACACAGGGACAGGGACAATTGCAAATTTTGTAGCTAATAAATCAAAAAAAGTTATTGGAATTGAATATGTTAAAGAAGCTATTGATGACGCAAAAATAAATTCAGAAATTAATAGCATTAACAATACAGAATTCTTTGCAGGAGATATGAAAGATATTTTATCTCAAGAATTTATTGATAAAAAAGGAAAACCTGATGTCATAATTATTGACCCTCCTCGTGCCGGAATGCACAAAAATGTAATAGAAAGTCTTTTATATGCAATGCCAAAAAAAATTGTTTATGTAAGTTGTAATCCGGCAACACAAGCTCGAGATATTAATTTATTATTAGATAATTATTCGGTAGAAAAAATTCAACCTGTTGATATGTTTCCACACACTCACCATGTTGAAAATGTTGCTTTATTAAAGCTAAAAACAAAATAAGGGAAACAAAATATATTAACTGCTTACTATATTTTTAAATTTACTTTTATTTTTTAAATTTGTATGTTTTTTAACATAAAAATGTATTTTTCTTAAATGAACAAAGACTAATGAATCTTAATGATATTAATTGCAGAGAATACATCAACAATAGTGATATTTTTAAAGTATTGTCAACTAATGAAAAAAACATCTTGCTGAAAAATCACATATTATCTTACTATAAAAGAAATGATGTAATTTTTAAAGAGGGCGAGATACCAAATAGTGTTCTTTGTTTGATTGAAGGAAAAGTAAAAATTTCAAAAAATGGTATTGGTGGAAGAAGTCAAATTTTAAGGATGAATAAACCTATTGACATAATTGGCTATCGCGCATTAATAGCAGAAGAACCTTACATTTCGTCAGCTATTGCTATTGAAGATACAATAATTTGCACTTTTGATAAAAATCTACTAAAAGAATTTATCCACAGCAATAACGATTTTGCATTAAATATTATAAAACTACTTGCTTCAGAACTAGGGGTTTCAAATAAAAAAATTGTTGCTCTTACCCAAAAACACATTAGAGGAAGATTTGCAGAAACTTTGCTTTTTCTAAAAAACACATATGGATTTGCAGAAGACAATTGCACTTTAAATATATTCCTATCCCGCGAAGACCTTGCTAACTTATCAAACATGACTACATCAAATGCAATTCGTACTTTATCAACTTTTGCAAATGAGGGTGTAATATCTGTAAAAGGCAGAAAAATAGCTATTACCGATTTTAAAAAATTACAAAGGATTAACGACTTGGGTTAACACTTTAAAAAACAAAAGATTACACAATTGTTTTGTTTTTCTCCCTTGTCAAAATTATTCAACTATTAAATACCTAAAAAAGTTTAATAAGAGCAATAAATTTATATCTTTGTAAATCCATAAATCAAACTTGAGTTAAGTCTTTGCAAATTTCATGATTTATTAAAATGAGTAATTTAAAGAAAATAAAAACAGCATTAATTTCTGTATATAATAAAGAAAATCTTGCCCCTTTAATAAAAAAACTCAATCAATTAAATATAAAAATTTATTCAACAGGAGGGACACAAAAGTTTATTGAAGAACTCAATATAGAAGTAACTTCAGTTGAAAGCCTTACAACTTATCCTTCTATACTGGGAGGAAGAGTTAAAACATTACACCCTAAAATTTTTGGAGGTATATTATCTCGTCGCTCAAACGAAAATGACATTAAAGAAATCAACAATTATGAAATACCAGAAATTGATTTAGTTATTGTTGACCTCTATCCCTTTAAAGAAACAGTTGCAAATGGTGCCAGCGAAGAGGATATAATTGAAAAAATTGATATTGGAGGCATTTCGTTAATACGAGCTGCAGCCAAAAATTTTAAAGATGTACTTACAATAAGTTCCCGTAACCAATACAATTTGCTTTTAGACATATTAAACAAAAACAATGGTGAAATATCAATTGAAGAACGCAAAATTTTTGCTCGCCAAGCTTTTAATATCTCTTCAGACTATGATACTTCTATTTTCAAATATTTCAACAATGATAATCTAAATGTTTTTAAAGAAAGCATAACCCATTCAACAACATTGAGGTATGGTGAAAACCCACACCAATATGGTGTTTTCTTTGGAGAGTTTGATAAAATATTTGATAAACTAAACGGAAAAGAAATTTCATATAATAATCTACTCGACATTGATGCTGCAGTTAAATTAATAAATGAATTTGATGAAACAACATTTGTAATTATGAAACATAACAATGCATGTGGAGTTGCATCTCGTCCAAAATTAATTGAAGCATGGGAACAGGCTCTATCGGGAGACCCAGTATCGGCTTTTGGAGGCATCTTAATTACAAATACAAAATTAGATAAAGAAACAGCTACTGAAATAAACAGATTGTTTTTTGAAGTAATAATTGCTCCCGATTATGAAAACGAAGCTTTTGAATTATTAAGACAAAACAAAAAAAGAATTATTCTTATTCAAAAAGAATTTGATTTTCCAAAAAAACAATTCAGATCTCTTCTAAATGGAGTAATTGCACAAGATGCTGATTTAAAAACTGAAGAAGAGAATGATTTTAAAGTAATAACAAAACAGATACCATCAAAAGACAATATTTCTGATTTAATATTTGCAAATAAAATAGTAAAACATTCAAAATCGAATTCAATAGTTCTTGCGAAAAACAAAAAACTTATAGCAAGTGGAGTTGGACAAACATCAAGAGTTGATGCATTAAAACAAGCAATTGAAAAAGCAAACTCATTTGATAACAGCCTTGAAGGAGGAGTTATGGCTTCAGATGCCTTTTTCCCTTTTGGAGATTCTGTTGAAATTGCTCACAACGCAGGAATAACATCTGTTGTACAGCCGGGTGGTTCAATAAGAGATAAAGAATCAATTGATTTTTGCAATAATAATAACATGTCAATGGTTTTTACAGGAATAAGACATTTTAAACACTAATTTTTAATTAAGTAAAATAGATGGGATTTTTTTCATTTTTAACACAAGAAATTGCAATCGATTTAGGAACAGCCAATACAATAATTATCAATAATGATAAAATTGTTGTAGATGAACCTTCAATAGTTGCGATAGAACAGAACACAAAAAAATTAATTGCAGTAGGTTCCCGAGCCAGACAAATGCAAGGAAAAACACCTGACGATATAAAAACAATTCGTCCTTTGCGCGATGGTGTAATTGCAGATTTTAATGCAGCCGAACAGATGATTCGTGGCATGATTAAAATGATTGATAATAAACCTCGGCTATTTTCTCCCGCACTAAAAATCGTTGTTTGTATTCCATCGGGAAGTACTGAAGTAGAGTTACGAGCTGTAAGAGATTCAGCAGAACATGCAGGAGGTCGAGAAGTTTACCTTATTTACGAACCAATGGCTGCAGCTTTAGGCTTGGGAATTGATGTTGAAGCTCCTGAAGGAAATATGGTAGTTGATATAGGTGGTGGAACAACCGAGATTGCTGTTATTTCGTTAGGAGGTATTGTTAGCAATAAATCAATACGTATTGCAGGAGATGATTTTACTGCTGATATTAAAGAATATATGAGGCATCAACATAATATTAAAATAGGTGAAAGAACTGCTGAAGATATTAAAATAAATGTTGGTTCTGCATTAACAGATATTGAGAATGCTCCATCTGATTATATTGTTAGCGGTCCTCATCAAATGACAGCACTGCCAATTGAAATCCCTGTTTCTTATCAAGAAATTGCACATTGCCTAGACAGATCGCTTAATAAAGTTGAAGCAGCAATTTTATCTGCCTTAGAGCAAACACCTCCCGAATTATATTCAGACGTATTGAAAAATGGAATATATCTTACCGGTGGTGGGGCATTACTCAGAGGTCTAGACAAGAGACTTAGTTCTAAAACAAAAATAAAATTTCATATTGCCGAAGATCCTCTTCATGCTGTTGCTAGAGGAACAGGTATAGCTCTTAAAAATGTTGATAAATTCCCATTTTTAATGAGATAATTATTATCTTTATTTACGTTCTTTTATTTACAATTTCTTAATTTGGTTAAAATAAAATATACAATTAGCCAAATTAAGAAATTTGTTGATTGTAAGTGATTTAACGAATATAATATTTTTGTTAAATGAAATGAAATGAAATAAAATATAATTTTAAAAATACACATAAATTTATTTGATTATTTTTACCTGTTATAAATGAGGACATTAATTAAATTTTTATTAAAATATTATTACTTTTTATTATTCCTTTTATTTGAATTATTTTCAGTATTACTTGTTATTGAGAATAATAATTATCAAAAATCTTCATTTCTTAACTCTGCAAACTCTATAAGTGGAAATATTTATAAAAGTGTATCAAGTTTTAAATCTTACATTGACTTATATCAAAAAAACGAAACATTATCTGCTGAAAACTCACGACTTTATAACAGTCTAAAATCATCATTTAAGTCAAACAAAATTTCTTTGCTTGAAATTTACGATTCTACTTACTTTCAACAATATGTTACAATATCGGCTCATGTTATTAATAATTCAGTAAACCGTCAGAACAATTATTTAACAATAGACAAAGGTAAAAAACATGGAGTAAGCGAAGAAATGGCTGTAATATCACCAACCGGTATTGTTGGAATAATTAAAAATGTATCGAACAACTATGCCTCTGTAATATCAATTTTAAACACTAATTTACATATTAGTGCGATGATTAAAAAAAATGATTACTTTGGTTCATTAGTTTGGGATGGAAAAAATTATCGAGAAACAACATTAAAAGATATTCCAAATCATGTAAAAATAAATATTGGCGATACAATAATAACAAGTGGCTACTCATCAATATTCCCAAAAGGTAAACTAATTGGTGTAATATCAGATTTTGAACATGAAAAAGGAGGTAATTTTTATTTAATCACTGTAAAATTATCAACAGATTTTAAAAAACTCTCTTATGTTTATGTTGTAGGAAATCTATTAAAACAAGAACAAAAAGATTTAGAAAAGATATCAGAGAATGATTAAGCTTATATTAAGAAACATATGGCGCTTTGCAATTTTAGTTATTCTGCAAGTAATATTATTTAATAATATTCAATTTAGTGGTTATATAAACCCTTATTTTTATATTATTTTTATTTTATTACTTCCTTTTGAAACTCCAAAATGGATTTTAATGCTCTCATCTTTCTTATTAGGATTGTCAATTGATATATTTTCAAACACTATAGGGATGCATGCATCTGCTTGCGTTTTTATTGCATTTTTGCGACCCCATATTTTACAATATATAGCACCAAGAGAAGGATATGAAGCAAGTTCATTGCCAAGAATCCATTACTATGGTTTTTCTTGGTTTCTTAAATATTCGACAATATTAATCTTAGCACATCATATATTTTTGTTTTATATTGAAGTTTATACATTTTCAGGCTTCTTTTATACATTATCAAGAGCCTTGTTAAGTTCTATCTTTACAATAATTCTTATTGTATTTAGTCAATATATTGTTTATAGAAAATAGCTATGAGATTATGAAACTGTGAAGTCTAAAATCACAAGTGTAAATTCTAAATTGTACAATTGCTAAATGGATATTTTTAAGCAAAGAAAATATTTTATTCAAATACTATTTATACTTGTAAGTATAATATACATAATTCGTTTATTTGCATTACAAGTAATTGATACATCATACAAGGTATCGGCTAGTAACAACGTTTTAAGGTATGTTACTCAATATCCGGCAAGAGGCTTAATTTTTGACAGAAACGGAGAATTACTTGTTTATAATCAAGCAGCCTATGATTTAATGATTGTTCCTCGACAACTTGAAGCATTCGATACAACATCCTTTTGTAAAATAATTAATATTTCGAAGCAACAATTAGTTGAAAAAATAACCAAAGCCAAAAACTATTCATATCTTAAACCATCTTTGTTTTTAAAACAGATGTCGTCGATTACTTATGCAAAACTTCAAGAAAAACTATATAAATTTCATGGTTTTTTTGTTCAAACAAGAACTCTAAGAAAATATCCTAAAAAAATTGCAGCCCACTCTTTAGGTTATGTTGGTGAAGTTGACGATAATACAACAAAGAAGAATTCTTACTATAAACTTGGAGACTATATTGGAATAAGTGGTATTGAAAAATCATATGAAAAAGACCTAAGAGGGAAAAAAGGAGTTGAAATATTTCTAGTTGATGTTCATAACAGAATTAAAGGTAAATATAAAAAAGGAAGATATGATACAATAGCGATTGCCGGAGCAAATATTACAACAACATTGGATGCAAGCCTTCAAAAATACGGTGAAAAATTAATGCAAAATAAAAAAGGAAGTATTGTAGCCATTGAACCATCAACGGGTGAAATATTGACAATGGTAACAAGTCCTTCATATAATCCGGATTTATTAGTAGGCAGAATAAGAACACAAAACTACTTAAAACTTCTAAAAGACACATTAAAGCCACTTTTTAACAGAGCTGTGATGGCAAAATATCCTCCTGGTTCTACATTTAAAATAATAACAGCTCTAATTGGATTACAAGAAAAAGTGCTATATCAAAGCACTCAATACTCGTGTCATGGAGGATATCGATCGGGCAGAACAACTGTTGGTTGTCATATCCACCCCTCTCCTTTAGATCTAACTCATGCAGTTCAATATTCTTGTAATGCTTATTTTTGTAATGTTTACAGAAGTATTATTGATAATCCAGAATTTGCATCAGCAGAAGAAGGTTTTCAAGTATGGAGAGACTATGTTACATCGTTTGGTTTTGGAAATAAATTAGGTTTAGATTTACCAAACGAGCTAAGTGGGAATATTCCTACAACTAAATACTATGATAAATATTACGGTAATAGTCATTGGAGTTCTCTCACTACAATATCTCTTTCTATTGGTCAAGGAGAGCTTGGAATTACACCACTTCAGATGGCAAACATGACAAGTACTGTTGCCAATAGAGGTTTTTACTATACTCCTCATATTGTAAAAAATATAAGTAATAAAAAAAATATTGACCCCCAATTTTTGGTTAAGCATTATACAAAAATTGATTCCTCATATTTCCCAATAGTTATTGAAGGAATGGATAGTGTTATAAACGGTGGGGCAGGAAGCACTGCCAGAATTGCCAAAATTAAAGACATTACTGTTTGTGGGAAAACAGGCACAGCTCAAAATCCTCACGGTGATAATCATTCAATTTTTATTGCATTTGCACCAAAGGACAAGCCTAAAATAGCTGTTGCCGTGTTCATCGAAAATGGAGGTTATGGAGCAAGATGGGCTGCTCCTACTGCCAGCTTAATAATTGAAAAATATCTGAAAAAAGAAATTTCCAGAAAATGGTTAGAAAATTATATACTAAATTGTGATTTAATAAATGTACAAACGCAAGACAAACATATGGAATAATATTGACTGGCTAACAGTTTTATTATACCTTGCACTAATTATATTTGGATGGGTAAATATTTATTCAGCCGTTTATAATGAAGGTCACCAAAGTATTTTTGACATATCACAACGCTATGGGAAGCAACTGCTATGGATTTCTGCTTCTTTTATATTAATATTTATAATTTTTTTAATTGATGTAAAGTTCTATAGTTTTTTTGCTTACTTCATTTACGTAGCGACAATATTTCTTTTAATATCTGTTTTATTTCTGGGAAAAGAAATTCACGGAGCCCGATCTTGGCTTGAAATCGGTGCGTTTAGAATTCAACCGGCTGAATTTGCGAAAGTGGCAACAAGTATTGTCTTAGCTAAATATCTCAGTTCTTATAATTTAAGTATTAAAAAAATTAAAACACAATTTAGTATAGCTGCCATTATACTTACTCCGATTGTTTTAATCTTT
>QMPG01000086.1 GCA_003648455.1 Bacteroidota bacterium | reverse complement strand
ATTTTTTGCATACGAAAAGATACAAAAAAAGGATATGTTGTCGATGGATATAAGCTTGAAGATGTTGATGTTTCAGATCCGCGTATCTTTGTAATAAAAAAATATTTACCAACGCCAGTGTGTGCTGTTACTTCAATTTCTTGGATATTGCCTGTTGAAATTAGTCAAGATGGTAGCGAAATAGTTAAAATTCATTACGATAAAATTATTTCACCTCAAGAGAGTTTTCAAGAATATGGAATTGAAGATGCAAGAGTTTCACACATTGATGATAAATATTATATGACTACTTGCTCTGTAAGCTCCGAAAGACAATGCACTACACTTTATTCGTCAAGCGATGGTTTGAATTATAATTTAGAAGGAATTATACTAGACCATCAAAATAAAGACATGCTTTTGTTTGAAGGCAAAATTAATGATTTATATTATGCTATGACCCGACCATTGGGATTTCTTTATTTCGTTACACCTAAAGATAGTATTTATAATCCAGGACCGACAATAAATTTATCAAAATCGAAAGACTTATTGTACTGGAAACCGGATGATAAACCTTTTATTCGTGCAAATAAAGAATCTGTAATGTTCGAAAAAATTGGTGGCGGTGCACAGCCTATTTTAACACCAAAAGGATGGCTTATTTTGTTTCATGGGGTTGAAATAAAGAACAACTCGGAAATTTACAGAACTTATTGGGCTATACTTGACAAAAATGACCCGACCAAAATATTACATTCTGAAATGCAAACTCCTTTGTTAGAAGCAAATAATAAACTCACAAAAGATATGCAAGAAAATGTTTATCTTAATAATGTTGTGTTTACAACGGGAATAGTAGAGTCTAATGATAATTACATAGTTGCTTCGGGAGAATTAGACCTTTGTGTAAGAATTACACATATCCCAAAATCAAGATTTAAAATTTAATCTTGGTTTATATATATTATAAATAACACTTTAGTTAATTTTTTTTAAATTATGGCAGAAATAAGATTTGAAAATGTATCTAAGATATATGCAGACAAAACTGTAGCAGTAGATAATATTAACCTTAATATTAAAGATAAGGAATTTGTTGTCTTAGTAGGTCCGTCAGGATGTGGTAAATCAACAACTTTACGTATGTTAGTCGGGCTTGAAGATATTAGTAAAGGGAAACTTTATATTGATAATGAATGCGTGAATAAACTACCACCGAAAGATCGTAATATCGCTATTGTATTTCAAAATTATGCTCTATATCCTCATATGACTGCCTATGAGAATTTGGCATTCGGACTAAAGATTAAGAAAATAAAGAAAAAAGAAATTTATAAAAGGGTAATGAAAGCTGCTGAAATATTAGAGATAGAAGACCTTCTACAAAAAAAACCGAAATCAATGTCAGGTGGACAAAAACAAAGAGTTGCCATTGGTAGGGCAATTGTTAGAGAACCAAAGATTTTTTTATTTGACGAACCATTAAGTAACCTCGATGCAAAACTCAGAGTTCAAATGCGCATTGAAATAACAAAATTATATCAAAGATTAAAAACTACTGTTGTTTATGTTACACACGATCAAGTTGAGGCAATGACTCTCGGAGACAGAATTGTTGTGATGGACAAAGGAAAAATTCAACAAATAGGAACTCCAAAAAATCTCTACTCGCATCCCAACAACTTATTTGTCGCAAGATTTATTGGCACACCTCCTATGAATATTATTAATGGGAAAATCATATCTGATAATAATATGCTGAAATTTATTGATGATAGTGAAGATTTAAAAGTAAACCTACCTACTGACAGTGCATTAAAAAATTACATCAATAAAAAAATCGTTATGGGAATCAGATCTGAAGATATTCAATATAATGAATATACTGATAATGAAAATTTTGCAATATTAAAAAGAAAAATTTTATTTATTGAACAACTCGGGCATGAAATTTATGTGTATTTTCAATTACAGAATAAACAATTTATTTCAAGATTAAAATCCGATAATTCTTTACAAAAAGGTGATGAGGTCAATTTTTCATTTAACATAGAAAAGATGTATTTTTTTGATAACAATACAGAACAAATAATTGATAATGCTATGAATTAAGAAAAGAAATTGTTAATTTCAATTTTTTTTATGGCAAGCGATTCAAAAAGATTAAAATATAGCATAATTTTCCCGTTATTTTTTTTAGTAATTATCTGGCTGATTAAAATTTTTGAGGTTGAGTTGAATCTTGATTTTTCTTTCCTTGGCATCTATCCTCTTAAAGTAAAAGGATTAATAGGTATTTTAACCGCACCTCTTATTCATGCAAGTTTTAATCATTTAATCTCAAATTCGATACCATTTTTTATATTGGGAGTTGCATTGTTTTATTTTTATCCTAAAGTTGCCCACAAAGTTTTCATATTCATTTACCTAACAACAAATATTTGGGTGTGGCTATCGGCTCGTTCAGCATATCACATTGGAGCAAGTGGGATTATTTATGGCTTAACCTCATTCATTTTTTTTAGTGGAATAATTAGAAAAGATACAAGACTAGCTGCAATATCGCTTTTAACAATTTTTTTATACGGAAGCATGGTTTGGGGAATTTTTCCTTTAAAACAAACAATATCGTTTGAATCTCATTTGTTTGGAGCAATTGCGGGTATTGTTATGGCAATTTATTATAAAAATTATGATGTAGATGTCAAAAATACGAAAGACTTTGATGATGAAAACCCAAACATCAATAGCACAGATAATTCTTCAGAAATTAAGTATTTTTATAATGAAGAAAAAGATTCGTAAAATTTATTTGCTGAAAAATATGGTTTAAGTAATCTAAATTATTTTATTGAATTAGGCACATAAAAAATAAGAAAACAATACCTATTTTAGGCAATTTAACCGCTTATATTTAATGATAAAACGAATCGTAGTCATGCCGAACTTGTTTCGGCATCTACTTAAAAAAAGCAATTGTTTATAAAAACGGATTCTGAAACAAGTTCAGAATGACTGACTTAGAAGGTATTGATTAAGAGCCTAATTCAATTATTTTATTTATCTCATCAATAATTTCCTGAGCCAGCAAGTCAGCTTTCTCACGTGTTTCACTTTCCGAATATATTCTTATTATAGGCTCTGTATTTGATTTTCGCAAATGAATCCATTCTTTCTCAAAATCAATTTTTACACCATCAATTGTATTAATATCAGCCTTCTTCTTTGAGTATATACTCTCAATTTTATTCAAAATCTCATCAACATTAATATTCTCATTAAGCTGTATCTTATTTTTAGAAATGAAATAACCGGGATAAGAATTACGCAACTCAGAACATTTTTTCTTTGATTTTGCAAGATAAGTTAAAAACAAAGCTATTCCGACAAGAGCATCACGTCCGGAATGTAACTCAGGATAAATAACACCCCCGTTTCCTTCGCCTCCAATAATTGCATTTGTTTTTTTCATTACATCAACAACATTTACCTCTCCCACTGCCGAAGAAGAATATTTCACTCCATGCTTTTTAGCAATATCTCTTAATGCTCTTGAAGATGACATATTTGAAACGGTATTTCCTTTTGTATTTCCTATAACATAATCGGCAACAGCAACAAGAGTATATTCCTCACCAAACATTGTGCCGTCGTCATTCACAATAGCCAAGCGGTCAACATCAGGATCGACAACAAAACCAAGGTCAACATTATTCTCACGAATCACTTTAGAAATCTCTGTCAAATTTTCGGGAATAGGTTCAGGTGTATGAACAAAATCGCCTGTTGGCTCACAATTAATTTTAATAACATCGTTAACACCAAGTGCTTTTAAAAGCTTTGGAATAATAATACCTCCAACAGAATTAATTCCATCAAACGCAATTTTGAAATTAGCTTTCTTTATAATATCAACATCTACCAAAGGCAATTCTAATATTTCATTAATATGATAATCGTCAAAAGAAAAATCATTTTGAATTTTACCTAAATCATCTACTTGAGCAAAATCGAAATCATTACTTTCAGCAATATTCAAAACTCTTTTACCATCAACATCAGTTAAAAACTCACCCTCATTATTTAATAATTTTAAAGCGTTCCAGTTTTTAGGATTATGACTTGCCGTTAAAATAATCCCAGCATCAGCATTTGTTTTTGTAACAGCAAGTTCAGTAGTAGGAGTTGTTGCCATTCCAATATTTATAACATCAATACCAATAGAAATAAGCGTTCCTGTAACAATATTATTTACCATTTCGTGTGAAATGCGAGCATCACTACCAACAACGATTTTAACTTTTTTGTTTTTTGAATTTTCTTTAACCCAAATACCAAAAGCAGCACTATATTTCATTATATCGAATGGAGTTAATCCCATTCCAATTTCCCCTCCAATTGTACCTCTAATGCCTGAAATTGATTTAATAAGTGTCATTTGCTATAATTTTTTTAATAAAAATGATTAATCTTCGCAAAATTAAGATAATTTTGCCTACTTTATTTTATAATTTTAATTTTTCATTATAAATTAAAATAAATTTTTATTTTGATGCTATGAAAAAAATTATGTTTATAAAATATTTTTTTGTAAATTGTAATTAAAATTAAAGAAATATGAAAGGTCGGGATCAATCATTTAAACCCTCTAAGCTACGCGGTTACAAATCCGAGAAAAAATCTTTTTCAAAACGTGAAGAATCTAAAACAACACGAAAAACAGTAAAAAGAAGTGGGAAATATTCAGATTCGACCTTTGAAATGAGATTGAACAAATATATTGCAAAATCAGGTTTATGCTCTCGTCGAGAAGCTGATGAGCATATAAAAAACGGATTAATTACTGTAAATGGGAAACTTGTTACTGAAGTAGGTACAAAAGTTTCTCCAAACGATATTGTGAAATATGATAACAGTGTTCTAAAATCTGAAAAAAACGTTTATCTGCTTTTAAACAAACCAAAAGATTTTATCACAACATTGTCTGACAAACACGAACGAAAAACGGTTGTCGACCTTGTTAAAAATGCTTGTCAAGAAAGAATATATCCTGTCGGAAGATTAGATAGAAATACTACAGGAGTGTTATTATTTACAAATGATGGTGAATTAACAAAACAGCTTACTCACCCTAAATACAACAAAAAAAAAATATATCATGTTACTCTTGACAGAGAGTTAACCAAAAACGATATGGATAAAATTGCTAAAGGTTTAACCTTAGATGATGGTTTTATTAAAGTAGATGAAATTAGTTATATAGATGACGACAAAAAACAAATAGGTGTGGAAATTCATTCCGGGAAAAACAGAATTGTAAGGCGAATTTTTAATAAATTAAATTATAATGTAAAAAAATTGGATCGTGTCTATTTCTCCGGATTAACCAAAAAAGGTGTTAAAAGAGGGAAATGGCGATTTTTAACAGAAAAAGAAATTTTTATGTTAAAAATGGGGTCGTACAAATAAAATATTTAAAACACTTTTTTTTTTCTGATTTGTTTGTTAATTTGCAAGTTGTGAATTATGTTAAAAAAAATAGAGTTACTAAAATATAAAGGAGCTTTAGATTTTGAAAAGATTGGTATTATTCTTGACAATGCTCAAGTGGAATTAGACACATTTTCTTCTGACACATTAGTAAAAAAAAGAATTTATTCAATACTTGTTGAAGCTTTAGAGAATATCTACAAGCATGGGCATTTACCAAAAGAAAATGAAGAGTATTACCCGGAAGGAATTTTGAGCCAATATGAAGATAACTTTATTCTTGAAATAAGCAATGCTATACTTAACGAAAAAGTTGAAGAATTTACCAATATTATTGATTATGTTAATAGTTTGTCAGATGAAGAAATCAACAAAAATTATTACAAAAAATTAAAAGAAAAAAGAATTATTGAAGAAGACAACACCGGAGTTGGGATAATGCAAATTGCAAAAAAAACTAAAGGAAAATTATTGTATAATTTTAAAACAATTAATGATAAATTTTCGTACTTTACATTGAAAGTTATTATTTAATATTAGAAAAAAATATATTTATGGAAGACTTATTTATTGAGGCAACGACAACAACACCTAAAATTCTATTTTATCCAAATAAAAATTTATTTGAAATTTCAGGTAGTTCTCGACCCGAAGATGTAAGAATTTTTTATGGCCCAATATTAATAAAACTCGAACAATTCAGAGCAGAAATAGCAGAAAAAAAATATGATTACTCAGACAAACCTTTTGTCTTTAATTTTAAATTTAATTATTTTAATTCATCTTCAGCAAAATTTATTTTAGACATATTAATTGAAGTTAATAATTTTTATAATGATGGTGTTAACATTCAGGTTAATTGGTTTTTTGAAGATGGCGATGACGACATGAAAGAAGTTGGCGAAGAACTTACAGAAATGTTAGACATACAACCACAATATATTATGATTGTAAAATAATTTAATCAAAAACATCTCAAAGACTTGTTGTTTGTTTTTTCAAAACAGTAAACAGCAAGTTTTTTTTATTCAAACATTTATTTAATAAAATGGAACATAAATCAGGTTTTGTAAATATTATTGGCAATCCAAATGTTGGTAAATCAACATTAATGAATGCTTTTGTGGGAGAAAAAATCTCTATTATAACCTCAAAATCACAAACAACACGACATAGAATAATGGGTATTGTTAATGGTGACGATTTTCAAATTGTATATTCAGATACTCCCGGAGTATTAAAACCAAATTATAAGCTTCAAGAAAGCATGATGAGGTTTGTTGGTTCAGCATTAGTAGACGCCGATATTATTCTTTATGTTACTGATGTTTACGAAAAAATTGATAAGAATGAAGAGTTCTTAAAAAAAATCCAAAATACATCAATACCTGTTTTATTGTTGATAAATAAAATAGACCTAGCCAATCAGGAAAAGGTTGACGAATTATCACAAGAATGGCAAAAATTACTACCAAAATCTGAAGTAATATTAATATCAGCCCTCAAAAAATTTAACGTATCTTATGTTTTTGAAAAAATAATTAAACTATTGCCGGAATCTCCTCCATACTTTCCAAAAGATGAGTTAACCGATAAAACAGAACGTTTTTTTGTATCAGAAATAATTCGCGAGAAAATTTTATTAAATTACAAAAAAGAAGTCCCTTACTCAACCGAAGTTTTAGTTGAAGAATTTAAAGATGGAGACGATATAATAAAAATAAGAGCAATAATATTTGTAACAAGAGATTCGCAAAAAGGAATTATTATCGGACATAAAGGAGCTGCAATTAAAAAAGTTGGAACAGAAGCAAGAATTGACATAGAAAAATTCTTTTCAAAAAAAGTGTTTTTAGAGTTATTTGTAAAAGTAGATAAAGACTGGCGAAATAAACCAAATGAGCTAAAACGTTTCGGATATCTTCAATAAAAATCTTTTCTTAATTTAATAAAATTAATTGTGTGAATTTCATACCTTTGCATGATTTTTAACAGCACAAAAAAGCATTTAAATAAATGGGGAATATAGTAGCAATAGTTGGAAGACCAAATGTGGGGAAATCTACCCTCTTTAACAGATTAACAGGAGCAAGAAGTGCAATTGTAGACCAAGTAAGTGGAGTAACCCGAGATAGAATATATGGCAAAACAGAATGGAATGGCGTTGATTTTTCTGTTATTGACACAGGTGGCTATATTACAAATTCTGATGATATTTTTGAAGAAGAAATAAAGAAACAAGTTTTTCTTGCTATTGAAGAATCTAATGTAATCTTATTTATTGTTGATGTATTAAGTGGTATTACTGATTTAGATCAATCAATAGCTCAAATTCTCAGAAAAAGCAACAAAAAAATTCTTCTTGTTGTAAACAAAGTTGATAATACAAATCGTCAATATGATGCAAATGTTTTTTACAAATTAGGTTTAGGAGACATTTACACCCTATCATCGATAAACGGAAGCGGAACAGGTGAATTATTAGATGATTTGGTAAAATCATTTGATAACACTGAAACCGAAGAAGACCTTGATTTACCGAGATTTGCAGTTGTTGGACGACCTAATGTTGGAAAATCTTCTCTCATAAATTCTTTAATTGATGAAGAAAGAAATATTGTAACTCCAATTGCAGGCACAACCCGCGATTCGATAAATACTCGTTACAATAAATTTGGATATGATTTTGTTATTGTTGACACTGCCGGACTTAGAAAAAAACAAAAAGTAAACGAAGATCTCGAATTCTACTCAGTAATTCGTTCAATTCGAGCCATTGAAAGCTCCGATGTTTGCTTGTTGTTGCTTGATGCAACTCGTGGAGTTGAATCTCAAGATGTTAACATTATTCAATTAATAAAAAAAAATAAAAAAGGTGTCGTTGTTTTAGTAAATAAATGGGATTTAATTGAAAAAGACAATGCTTCAACAGAAACATTTTCGAAAGCAATTAAGGAAAAATTTGCCCCTTTTCAAGATTTGCCAATTATTTTTGTATCTGCTTTAACAAAACAACGTATTCACAAAGCCTTAGAGATGGCAATTCAGGTTTACAAAAATAGAAAACAAAAAATTACAACATCTAAGCTAAACGAAATAATGCTGGAAGCTATTCAAAAATATCCACCACCATCTGAAAAAGGAAAATTCATAAAAATTAAATACGTTACGCAGTTGCCAACGCATACACCAACTTTTGCTTTCTTTTGCAATTTGCCTCAATATGTGAAAGCTCCTTATAAAAGATATCTTGAAAATCAGCTGAGAGCAAAATTTAATTTTACAGGAGTACCTATTCAAATTTACTTGAGAAAAAAATAAAATATTTATTATAACTTTGCAAAAAGATTTTAATTGTTTTGGGAAGAATTTTATCAATTGATTATGGACGTAAACGCGTTGGAATTGCAGTTACAGACCCATTGCAAATTATTGCATCAGGGCTTAATACTATTCCTGCTAAAGATATTTTCGACTTCTTAACAATGTATTTGAATAAAGAAAACGTTGATTGTATAGTTGTTGGTTATCCTTTGCAAATGAATGGAAAGCCGTCGGAATCAGTTGAATATATTAATCCTTTTATCAAGAAATTGAAAAAAACTTTTCCGAATATGCCTGTTGAGTTGGTTGACGAACGTTTTACATCAAAAATTGCTTTTCAAACAATGATTGACGGTGGATTGAAAAAAAAGAAACGACAAAATAAAGCATTAATTGATACAATTAGTGCAACAATTATATTACAATCTTATTTAGAACAAAACAACAATAAATAAAAATGATTTATCCTGTAACAATTTACGGTAACCCTGTTTTAAGAAAAGTAGGTAAAGATATTGATGAGAACTATGAAAATTTAAAACAAGTGATTGATAATATGTTTGAGACAATGTATCAATCAGATGGTGTTGGATTAGCCGGACCTCAAGTAAATCTTTCTTTAAAAATATTTGTAATTGACGCCACTCCTATGGGCGAAGATGATGAAACACTTAAAGATTTTAAAAAAGTTTTTATTAATGCAAAAATAACCGAAGAAAGTGGTGATGAATGGGATTTTAACGAAGGTTGTTTGAGCGTTCCCGGAATTAGAGAAGATGTAAAAAGAAAAGCAAAAGTAAGAATTGAATATTATGATGAAGATTTTAATTTTCACGATGAATATTTTGATGGAATTGCTGCTCGTGTTATTCAACATGAATATGACCACACTCAAGGAATTCTTTTCACCGACAGACTATCTGCATTAAAAAAACGTTTATTAAAAGGAAAACTTAATGCAATCTCTAAAGGAAAAATAAAAGTTAATTACAGAGTTGTTCCTAATAAATAAAGTTTGAAGTTTGGAGTTGACGAATTAATTACAAATTATTATGAAAATGAAAAAATATTTTAACCTATTAACAGCTTTATTAATAATTGGTTTTGTTTCTTGCAACAATCAGAAATCTGATAAAAATTCAGAGATAAGTAAAATTAAAGAATTGGAAACACAAATTTATAATGAATCAACCAATTCTATTAACAAGAAGGCTGTTACCGATTTACTAGACGCTTATTCAAATTTTGTAAAAAATTTTGCTAACGATAGTTTAGCACCCGAATATTTATTTAAAGCAGGAGAAATAGCCATGAACACACACATGGGGACTCAATCTGTGTTCTATTTTAATAAACTTCAAAATAATTACCCTACATATAAAAAAATCCCATATTGTATTTTCTTGCAAGCGTTTGTTTACGACAGCCAACTCAAAAAATATGACAAAGCAAAGGAATATTATAATCTTTTTATAACTAAATATCCTAATAATGAGTTGGTAAAAGATGCCAAAGCATCGATTAAAAATCTTGGCAAAAGCCTTGACGAGATTATTAAAGAGTTTGAAAACAAAAAGGGGGATAAAAAATAATTTTTTT
>QMPG01000085.1 GCA_003648455.1 Bacteroidota bacterium | reverse complement strand
TTAATCTCTTAAAAAACTCAAATCGCCAAGCAATGTTTGTCAAAAAAGGCGAAGCATAAAATTTGGGTTTATTTTTATTTAAACTATCAGCAACCAGATTAAAAATTTCTTGATATGACAAATTTTCCGAATTTAGAATAAATCGTTCGTCTTCTATTTCACTGTTCATCAACAAAATCATTGCATTGCTAACATCACGGACATCAACAAAGCCGGTTCTCCCAAGAGTATAATAATTTAATCCGTTCCAGATTGTAGAAAAGAAATCGTTAATATTTTCTTGCCAGTTGTTTGCGCCCAGAATAACCGACGGGTTAACAATAACAGCTTTTAATCCTTCATTAATTCCGCGAAAAACCTCTAACTCAGCAAGATATTTACTTTTTGAATAGTCAGATTTACTTGTTGAATCTGTCATCTCTGAATTTTCATCAATTGGATTTCCGTTTCGTGCAGAACCTAAAGCGCCAATAGAACTCACAAAAAGCAATTTGTCAATATTTTTTTCTAATGCTGCATTAACAACATTTGCTGTGCCGGCAACATTAATCTTATATAAATTTTTTTTGTCGGAAGGGTTAAACGAAACAAGTGCAGCACAATGATATATTTGTGAAACATCGTCCATTGCATCGAGTAAGGAATAATAATCAAGCACATCACCATCTACCCATTTAATTCGATTAAGATATTCTTCAGGTTTATCTGTATAGTAACTAAATGAGTGATTAATTTTTGAAATGCTGTTTTCCGAATGTTTTAGCACAACAATTTGTTTTTCGGTTTTTAACAAATCAAAAATTAAATGAGAACCTAATAAACCTGTGCCTCCTGTTACTAATATCATTATCTAAATATTTTTTGTAATTACGCTTCGCTGTCATTTGTTTCATGTCATTTGGCTTTGCCGTCACTTGTTATTATTTAAATAACTATCAATGACTACTAATAACAGTTTAATGACAATAATTATTATGCTAAAATAATAACGGTTTATAGTATAACAAAGTTAATATTGTTTTGCATTTTTGTATCTTTACAATAAAATAAATTTAAAGAACGTGATAAACAAAGCCGGCACAATATTTTTGATTCTGTTTTTAGTTGCTAACTATTCATTTTGTCAACAGAATTATACTTTGTTAAACAATGAGAGTTCTTTTAAATATGAAAATTTTATTTACAACCAAACTACGAATTTTCACACATCAATAAAACCATATCTTATTAGTGAGATAAATAAATATGATTCAATTAATTCTAATTTCATTATTAGAAAAGATAATCATTCCACAAATTTTTTATTGAATAGAAATTTTATTTTCAAATCAAAGCATGATTTTAATATTGCAGTCAACCCAGTTTTTGAAACTTTATTTTCTGCTGATATTCAAAATAATACAAGCGTCTATATTCAGTCGGTTGGTTTTGCAGCAAATTCGAATATAACAAAGAAATTATCGTTTCGTTTAAACCTTGTTTATAATAAAAATCAATATTACGATTATTTGTTAAGCCGCATTGATTCAATAAATATTATTCCACATTGGGGGAAAATCGACAAGCAAAATTCAGATTCGTATTATTTTAATTACACTACCGGTTATGTTTCATACTCGCCAACAAAATATTTTAATTTTCAACTTGGTAACGACAAAAATTTTTGGGGCGATGGCGAACGCTCACTTTTATTGTCAGATAATTCAAATGCTTATCCGTTTTTTAAAATATCGTTTAACATCTGGAAAATAAAGTATATTGTTCTTTATTCATTTTTACATGATATTGATTTCCCAGACGAACACAATTACCAAAAAAAATATTCTACTTCGCATTATTTAAGCTGGAACATAAACAAACGATTAAACATAAGTCTTTTTGAAACAGTTGTTTGGAAAGCTGAAGACACACTGAACTATCGCAAATTTGATGTTAATTATGTAAATCCAATAATATTTTTTCGTCCGGCAGAATATCAGTTAGGCGACCCTTCGCCCGACAATGTTTTGATGGGTTGTGGGTTTAAATATAAAATTGGAAAATCAAATCATTTATACGGACAAGTTATTATTGATGAATTTAACCTACAGGAAATAAAAAAGTTTGATGGCTGGTGGGCAAATAAACAAGGTTTTCAATTAGGCATAAAATCGTATAATTTTTTATCTGTCAAAAACTTATATTTTTTAACTGAGTTTAATTATGTGCGACCATACACATATTCACATTTATCATCCTTACAAAATTACGGCAATTATTATCAGGCTATGGCGCATCCTCTTGGGGCAAATTTTGAAGAATCGATGTCAATTTTGAGATATAATTATAAACGATTTTCAATAAAGGCGAAATTTATTTATGCTGTTTATGGATTAGATTCAACGCAAAACATTAGTTACGGGCAAAATATTTATAAACCATACACATATAAACCATTTGAATATGGACACGAAACCACACAAGGATTAAAAACAAAGTTTCTCTTTTCAGAAATATTAGTCTCGTATTTAATTAACCCGAAAATTAATTTGCGACTAATTGCAGGAGTTAATACACGACAATATAAAACTTCGTCAACAAACAACAACTCAAGCTGTGTTTTTGTTGGTTTAAAAACCGATTTGTATAATGAAGCTGTTGATTATTAATTCAGTATGACAGTGCAATATACCTTTGTCATTTCGACGTAAGGAGAAATCTCCTGCTATAAAGAAGGAATTCCTCATTCAAGCCTCACTTCGTAATGATAACTTATAAATTCTCCTTTATTTTATCATTAAGAAAGTTCCAATCAGGATTAAATGAATTAATTAAATTATTTTTCTTTTCTCTACGCCATTTTTTTATCTCTTTTTCTCTTTTAAATAGCGTCTTTAATTTTTTGGAAATGCTCGTAGTAAACCAAGAAATGACAATTGTATTTTTTAGTAAATCCCGCAAATATTCCATTTTCATGTTCGTAAATTCTTCGTTGTAAATTATTTGTTACTCCTGTATATATATTACGTTTGTGTGTTTATTAGTAACAATATATACAAAGTAATTATGGTCTCTCATAATTTTTTTATGTACAAAATAGTAAATATTAATTTTGTTTGCATACAGAATGTCTGTAATTCCCGTCAATAAAAAATGGGATTTCTCGTTCGTCCCTCACTTCGAAATGACAGCAATGAATAACAGTAATGAAGAATGATAGTGCAGTGCAATATACCTTTGTCATTTCGACGTAAGGAGAAATCTCCTGCTAAACCGCACAAATCAATAACACAATCATCCCTTTTCTTCCCAAATTAATTTTTTACCAAAGCCTAATCGGTTATCTGTTAGTTTAATAAATGAGAGTTTTACCACCCATAAATTTGTGTTCATTAGTGCAGCAAAAGGGAAACGTTTTAAGTAATTTTTTTTGGCTTTTTTCAAGATATTATCCTTTGGTTCAAATATTTTTCCCACAAACTGAATACCTTGAATTTTTCCAACAATGCTTGTTTCTAAAACAATTGAGCCGGCTATAGCATCATTTAACAGTGCGTTTTTTACATGATTTGTGTCATTGTCTGAAGTAAATACAAGCATCTTTTCTTCTTCAATAAAAGAATAAAAACAATTAGCACAGTAAGGATTATTATTATTTGAAGTAGCAAGTGTTAAAACATGATGTTTTTTAATAAATGATACAATTTTTTTATCTAATGCATTCATAATAAGTTTTGTTTTGAAATGCAAAGAAACAAAACACACTTCTTTTTTTCAACTAATTGTTATATATTTGAATGTGAAATAAAATATGTATGGTTTAATTATAAAAAAACCACGTAAATGAAAAGATTATTAATAGTCATATTAACAACATTATTATATTTTTCAGCCTTTTCCGAATCTAAACAGAAACCTGATTATCGTTTTAGGCGAAGTTTTATGCCACAAATTAATGTTGGTGAATGTTACGACATAACATATCATCGTCTCGAATGGGAAATTGACCCCAACCAATATTATATAAAAGGATGTGTTACTACCTATTTTAAAATTGTTAAGCCAACAGATTCTATTCGTTTCGATTTAGCGGATGAGCTTGTTGTTGATTCCATTTTATATAACAACTCAAAAATTAATTTTTCACATTCAAATAATATATTAACATTAAATTTTTCAAATCAATTTTCTGTAAATCAAAAAGATTCTGTTTCAATTTTTTATCAGGGTGAGCCGACGGAGAGTGATGGTTTTGGTGCGTTTACGCAAGCCTATCACAACCTTGTTCCAATAATCTGGACACTTTCTGAACCTTATGGTGCAAGAGATTGGTGGCCTTGCAAGCAAAGTTTGACCGACAAAGCCGATTCTATTGATGTGTTTGTTACCACACCAAAAGAAAATAAAGTAGCGAGCAACGGAATATTAATCTCGGAAAAAATTTTTGGAGAAAAAAAAATTACTCATTGGAAGCATCGTCATCCAATTGCAGCCTATCTTGTTGCTATTGCAGTAACTAATTATTCTTGCTATTCCGACTATGCAATATTAAACGACAACGATTCTGTTGAGATTTTAAATTTTGTGTATCCCGAAAATTTAGAAACAGCAATGGAGCAAACACCTGATATTATTCCGGTTATTGAACTTTATAGCAAATTGTTTATTCCATATCCGTTTAAAGATGAAAAATATGGTCAGGCACAATTTGGATGGGGTGGGGGAATGGAGCATCAAACAATAAGTTTTATATATAATTTCAGTTTAAATTTAATGGCTCATGAACTGGCTCATCAGTGGTTTGGAGATTATATTACTTGTGGCAGTTGGCAGGAAATATGGGTAAATGAAGGTTTTGCACGATATTGCGAGGGCTTGGTTTGTGAAAATTTTACAGACAATTGGCTATCTTGGAAAACAAATAAAATAACAAACATAACAAGTCAAAGCAACGGATCTGTTTTTGTTTATGACACAACCGAAATTTATCAAATTTTCGATACTCGATTAACATACGACAAAGCTGCAATGGTTTTACATATGCTTCGATGGCAGTTGGGTGATACTGTATTTTTTCAAGCAATAAAAAATTATTTAACCGACAGTACTTTAATAAATAATTTCGCAAAAACAGATGATATAAAAAGACATTTTGAAACAGTGGCTGACACTAATCTGTCGCAATTTTTTAATAACTGGATTTACAAGCAGGGATATCCAATTTATAATATTAGCTGGTCGCAAAACGAAGAAAATATTGTTTCGTTAAATATTAAGCAAACACAATCTGACCCTTCGGTAAGTTTTTTTGAACTCGATTTACCAATTTCTTTTTCCGATAGTAACAACGACACATTATTGGTGCTTCATAATTCAAAAGCTTCTCAGGACTATGTTTTTCAGCTTCCTTTTAATGTAAAGAAAATAATTTTTGACCCTGACAAAAATATTATTACAAAAACCCCCGATATTATTAATATTAATTCTAGCAATTTAAATAAAGATATTTTTATTTCTCCCAATCCCGTTATAGATTTTTTAACAATAAAATCAAACGCTACAATTTTGTTAAAACAAGTTTCAATATATAATATTAACGGAAGAGAAGTAAAGACATTTAGTAATTTTTCTTATTCCGATTCTTTACAAATAGACTTAAGTGGCTTAATTACAGGTAATTATTTTGTTGGCATAAAAACAAAAAAGTGTTTTTATGTAAAACGAATTTTTAAAAAATAGCCCTTATCTGCATTGTTCCTGTGTGAATTATTTTTGTGTCCTCTGACCATCTGCCTGAGTAGTTGATGTTTATCTGTACTTTTTTCGAAACGTTTTTCTGGAAAATTAAATCCCAAGTTAAATTATCGCCCGGGAAAAACCCATCGAGCATTTCGTAGGCTATGGGTGTGTTTGTGTTTGCATTATATGTTAGATTTAAATAATTGGCTTTCATTGTTATGGTTCCTTTATTGAGTTTGCTGTATTTTAATTCAAATCCCGCATCATGATTTGTCGATTCTTCTGTATTTAAACAATTGATTTTTTTGATGTATTTATATATAATGCTAAGCTTTAAGAATAAGTTTGGTTGGAAAGAAAAAGTCAGCTTGTTTTTGTCATAGTTTATATCATAATTTTTTGAGCTGAAAGATTCCGAATTATACGTTTTGTCACCCTTCGTAAAATCATTTAGCAACGACAGATTTTTGTTTATATTCCATCTAAGCCTAAGCCCATTATAATTATTACTTCTGTTATCGAAACCATTTACGAGAAGCATTTTGTTTTTATTATTCTGAAAAACATAATCAAGCCCAAATTTTGTATTTGTTTTGTTAAACGACAATATATTACGAGCCGAATAATTTACATTGACGAGCAATAAATCATCAAAATCAATAATAGGATTTGCGATATTGAGAAAATGGTCATTTGTTGTTTTTTTACTTATTCTATAAGCAAATTGATTTGAAAAGCGCGAAATAAATTTTTTAACACCTTTTTCATTATGCCATGCACGTCGCGGTTTAAGATATAGAATTTGATTAAATTGATTTTTATATGTTTGTACAAACTGATTTGTTGGTGTAAATATTCTAATGTAATTAGCCTGGTCTTTAAAATTTGCTATTTCAAACTCGTTTAATTCTTTAATATCATTGCTGTTATAATCTGTCCACGCATATAAGCCTTGTCCTTGCGACACTTCAAGATAAGAGAATTCTTTTTTAAGCTCAAAAATTTTAGAGATTTCAAAAAATGTTGATGAGCTGATTACTCCTTTAAATAATTTTAAATTATGTTCAAGACGAGTTAGTAACGAATTGTCAGCCTTGTTGTTGCTCAGAGTACTGTCTTCTATTGTTAGCTTTCTATACGAAGCAATAATTTTTAAAGTGTTTTTTGGATTTTTATGCAGGTTTAAGCCAAAATTGTAGTCTTCACCCAAGGTGCTGTATTTTAGCTCGTTGTTTGACGGCAGATAATCTTTACGTCTCACAAATTTTGCAAAAAATGTATTTTCCGTGCTGTCAGAGTTGCTAATAAAAAATTCTTTTCTATCGAACTTGTAACTATTATCAATTAAGCTGTCGTTACTAATATTATTCCAGAGGTTTCTTTCAAAATCATTCTTTATGCCAACAGAAAAAAACGAAATCTGTTTTGATAAAGAAGCATTGTATCGCAAAAAATCAGTTTTGTTTTTATCATACTTGCTATTTAGCCAACTGCCGGTAAAATTAAAATCAAATTTGTTTTTTTTTACATTTGTTTTCACAGTATTTTTGTTAGCATTAACCAGTTCTCCTTTATTCAGGTAATCGAAATTATATTGAAACGAGCCTAATTTTTTGTTTAAGTAATCCAGATTTATATTCAACAAATTTTCATTAAATTTTTTGTCCGACAGGTTTTTTAGGTTCCAGTCTCGTTCAAACTCTGCGGTTTTAAATCGCTCAATTGGTTTAAAATATTTATTAATGTGTTGAAAATTTGCTGAGGTTGTTAAGCTGTTGTTTGTTAAAGGAATATTTTGCTTTAAATTTAATTTTAATGCGTAGCCCAAATCATCGCCAGCATCATTCTTTGAGAAAGAGTTAATATCATTATTAGACAAAGCCACTTCAAAATTAGCTTCAGTATTTTTTGTTATAAAAGTTTCACCGCCAAATGTTACCATCTGATTTTTTTTAGGCGTAATTAATAATACCACAGGCTCGTAATTTCCTTGTGCTTGTCCGTTTATTGGTTCTGTCCATTCAAAAACTTTACCGTTGGCCGGAGATTTTCCCTGAACATAGTTCCCGTTATTTTCACCAACATAAGAAAATCCCAATCGGTAAATTGCTACATCTGCATTTGTTGAATAAACAAAAACACTGTCATACAAATTGCTGTTTATAACAGTATCAATCATTTTGTAAAAAACATAGTTGCCGTTAAAATTTGTGTCAATTTTAACATTTGGAACAACAGCCATATTTAAACTGTCGCCTATATTTGCCAAAAGTTGTTTTTGCTGATTTGTTAAATCCTGATCAATGGGTTGATTTTTGCTGTCTTGTTCAGAAAATACATTAAGATAAAATTTCGATTTTTTTGTGTGAAATTCATTGCTGTTAAACAATAAGAAACGAGCATAATTTCTATCAGAATATTCAAACTCAACAACAATTCTTTTGTCTTTGGTAATTAATTGATTTGCAGTAAAAGATATTTCTGCAGAATTATAATTAATAATGTAGTCGTTTTCGAGGCCACGTTTTAAAAGACGGCCATCAATATAAATCTTTTCCGTGCCGGATAATATCATTATATAAGCTTCATTATTTGCACCTTGCAATTTGTACGGACCTTGTTTTCCCTCAATTCCGTTAAAACTCATTCTGTTATATTTCCCTTTCGACACAGCTCCACTTACAGACGTTTTAAAAACATTTTGGTTTTTTAATTTAAATTTTGAAGAAACAAAACCACCCTGAGCTTTTTTATTAATATTCATAAAAAGACCAAGGGGTTTATTAATATTAAAGTCGCCTGCAACAATTTTGGTTTTATCATTATAAAGTTGAATAAAAACCTTGTCAAAATCTTGAATTTGTTGAGTATTTCCTTCCGGTTGAATAGGGATGTTATTATCGGATATTGCAGCAAGAATATTAAAATTTTCATTAAGCTTACCCGACATTTGTAAGTTTAATGTTGAGTTAACAACAACATCCTGATTGTTTCCAAAAGTTATGCCTCTTGAGATACTACCTTGTGTAAGCAACTCATCTTTTTTGAAAAAATCATTATAATTATTTGGTTTATAGGTATAGGAAATTTCATTATCAACAGTTTGTATTTTAGCGTATTTGTTAAAATCCTTATTAAAAAAGGGTTCTGAAAAATTATAAGGAAACACTTTATATGTTATTTTAACGTTATGAATATTGTGTGTCTCAAACCATTGTTTGTTAGGAATAATTAATGATTTTACAAAGTCAATACTATATAAGCTGTCGTGTATTATTATATTATCATTATCGAAAACAAATAAAGAGTTTGGAATAATGCTTAAACTGTCAATTAATATTGTGTCAGAATTTATTTTAATATTTGAAATTCGAAGATTGCTATACTCTTGAGCAACAACAAATGTTGTTGAGAAAAACAATAATATGTATAGTATGATTTTTTTCAATATTTATTTGAAAGACTGTTAATTAAACGCTTAAAGAGAATTAAAATTACTATATATATTGCGAAATATTAAATTTTTATAAAAATAGAACATTTTATTAATCTTTTTTCTGTTATAATTATTTATAAATATATAATTTAGCCAAAATTTCTCATTAAAAAAATAATGAAAAAAATATTATTATTATTAACCCTTATTGTTTTTTCGCAAATTGTTTTTTCACAGACGATTGAAGATACAAAACTTGTAGTGCCCATGGTTTCTGTATCATACTCATTACAAGTTCCGGGAGGAGATTTGGCAAATCGTTTTGGCGTTAGTTCAACACTTGGCGCTTCGTTTATGGTAAAAACAAAGTCTAATTTCCTTTTTGGAATTGATGCAAATTATCTGTTTGGTCAGGATGTTAAAGAAAATGGTGTTTTAGATAGTATTAGTACTTCAAACGGGCAAGTTATTAATATTTTTGGAGAATATTCCGGCATAAAATTTTTTGAAAGAGGTTTTCATATAAATGTTAAAGCAGGTAAAATTATTCCGCTTTTTGGACCAAACGAAAACTCCGGATTGCTAATAACGGCAAGTGCAGGCTTATTGCAACATAAAATAAGAATTGAAAACGACGGGAATAATACACCAAGCGTTTTGAATGATTATGCCAAAGGTTATGACAGATTATCCAATGGATTGGCAATAAGCGAATTTATTGGCTATATGTATTTTAGCAATAATGGAAGGGTTAATTTTTATGCTGGATTTGAATTAACGCAGGCATGGACAAAAAATCGTCGCTCTTGGAATTTCGACACAATGGAAAATGACGACCAATTAAGAAACGATTATTTATATGCTTTTAAGTTTGGCTGGATTATTACTCTTCATAAAAAGATGACTAATAAATTTTATTATTATTAGTTTGTCGAAATTGTAACTAATCAGTACTAATAATATTGATAAAAACTTTATTTAAACGCCACAGATTCACAGATTTTTTAAGAATAATTTAAATACTGTAAAGAAATGTATTTAATAAATTAAGATTGAACAGCAATTTAAAGCATTTAATTTTTCGGGTTAATAAAATCTGTGAATTTGTGGCAACTATATTAAATTATTTCACTTAACCCGCTTTATTCATGCAAAAACGAAGTGAATTGCATGAATTAGCGATGGATAGTGGAAAGTAAAGCGGGAACCGAACCGCCAGCTGGCGGTGAGCTCACGCAAGTAAACCCCGCATTAG
>QMPG01000084.1 GCA_003648455.1 Bacteroidota bacterium | reverse complement strand
CTAATTTGATCTAACGGTCGAGATGTTACTCCTTTTGTTCTAAGTTCAATTAAACCGGTATCGTCTGATAAATAGTCGATTGAATTTGCCATTAGATTTACATTATCCGGTTGAATTTTTCCCTGACTGTCATTATTAACAGGAAAGTTTCCATCGCTTACAACCACCATTTTGCTTTCTTTATTACCTGATAATTTTCCGTCAAGCAAAGCGGCAACAGTTAGATTCTGTAAAGGAAAATCGCTTTTATTCCATCTTTTGTTTACGTTAAACATAAGAGGAGATGATAGAGTGCCTGTTTTTTTTGATGTTTTAGCCAAAGGTGTAAATGTAATTGTAGAGTCTCCTGCATAAGTCATTGAGCTTGCAAATTCCATAACAACAGATTCTAACCCTTTGGTAATAGGCATGTCTGCAAAATTAGTTATAACAGGAATATAAGGAAATTGTATTTGTGATTGAAAACTGAAAACACCTTGTTGCTGACGCACGCCAACACTTGCACAACTGGCGTCTACAATAAAATTATTTTCAATTATTAATCCTTTTTTGTTGAGCCAAGATTCTAATCCTGTATTAACTGTAGTTCCTCTAAGAGATGATAAATCACCTTTAACTCTATTATAGGCAATAAATAATCGACCGCCACCTGCCAAATAATCATCTAACTGATGTAGTTGATATGCCGGAAACGAATCGGTAGGTGCTACAATTGCAACTGTCTTATATTTTTTTAAGTTATTAACACTGTCTGTTAAAGTAACAGGTTCAACGTTATATAATATTGAAAGCTGTGTTAAAACTTGTCGAAACGATTTAATTGATGGCTCTCCATTCCCTTGAAGAAGACCAACTGACGGTTTGTTGCTAACAGATAATTTTTTTATGCTTGAAGAAAGTGAATATTCCATTGCCGAACCGGGTTTCATAAAAGGTATAACATCTGATTTTTCACCAAGAGTAATTACTGCACCTAAAAATGCTTTTTGTTGTTTTACCTGATCTTTTTCACGCATATTAATTATAACAGGCTGAATACCTTCTTTTATGGCTTCCTTTTCAGATTTTTCATCTTTGTTTGGATTAATAAATTGATAAACAATATTACCTCTCGATAAATTTGAATACTCAATTAACAAATCTTTAAAATCACTTCTCGTTTTTGCAACATTTGCAGGAAGATTTTCTGAAAAATACGCAGTTATGGTAACCGGCTCATCTAATGATTTTATGATGTCTTTGGTTGCCTGACTTAGCGTGTATCTGTTGTCTTTAGTTAGATCTAATCTAAGAAAAAACCTATCCGAAATAATATTTAATAATGCTACAACAGCTAATACTAATATTATGTAGTATGTTATATTTCTTTTATTCTTCATTTTAATCTATTTTAAGTAAACTTATTATAAAATGTTTTATGATGTTTTTTTCTCAAGCATTGCTTGTGCAGATGCTAAACCAATAACAGTTATTGATAAGAAATAAATTAAGTCTTTAGTGTCAATAACTCCTCTTGAAATAGATTCGAAATGTGTAGATGTGCTTAAATAATTTAAAACTTCGCTGGTAGTACCGGTAAAGTTAGCAGCTAATATTCCGAAAATTATATGAAAAAATACTCCAATAAACAGAGCTAATAAAAAGGATATAATTTGATTGTTTGTGAGACTGCTTGTAAAAATACCAATACTAATGTAAGCAGAACTCATTAAGATTAAACCCAGATAACCGGATATTGTTGCACCGGTATCAATATTACCAAGACTTGCAACAGTAATATAATATGGTAAAGTTAATGCCAATGCTGCGATGACAAGTAATAAAATTGACCAGAATTTACCTAAAATAACTTGCCATTGAGAAACAGGCTTTGTTAAGAGTAATTCAATTGTTCCTGATTTATTTTCTTCAGACAGCGACTTCATTGTAAGAGCCGGAATAAAGAAAAATAATGTCCAGTAAGCTATTCCGAAAAATGTCTGCAAACTGGCTTGATTTACAAAGAAAATATCTGATCCATAAAGCCAAGTGAAAAAGCCGCTAAACCCTAAAAATACTACAAGTATAATGTAAGCCATTAATGAATCAAATGATGATTGTAATTCATGCTTTGTTATTATCCATGTTTTTCCCATTATTTTATATTTTATAATTATTATATTAATTCATTGTTAATTCACGGAAGATGTCTTCCAATTTTGTTTCAATAGGCGTCATTTGAGTCAATATCCAGCCTTTCTTTACGCATAGTTCAAAAATTGATTTACGCGATGAAAAGCCTTCTTTACTTTGAACTTCTAATAAACTGCTATTTTTTATTGTATCAACAAAATCAACACTTTCAATGCTTTGAATAGATTGAATAATGTCATTTTTGTCGCCCCCCTCAATCTCTACTTTTAATATCTCATTTCCACGTTCTTTTTTGCGAAGTTCTTCAGAAGTGCCATCGGCTACAATCTTGCCTTTATTAATAATTAGTATTCTGTCGCAGGTTGCTTCAACTTCATCTAAAATATGTGAGCTTAAAATGACTGTCTTTTCTCTTCCAATTCTTTTAATTAATTCTCGTATTTCAACAATCTGATTTGGATCAAGTCCCGATGTAGGCTCATCAAGTATTAATACATCCGGATCATGAATTAATGATTGGGCTAAACCAACTCTCTGCTTATAACCTTTTGACAGTTCTGAAATGAGTTTGTGCTTTTCACCTTCTAAACCACACTCATTAACCATTTTGAGAATTTGGTCTTTAATTTTTGACTTATCAATTCCTTGCAGCTCTGCTACATATTTAAGATAGTCAATTACTGCCATATCCTCATAAAGAGGATTGCCCTCAGGTAAATACCCAATGTGCTTTTTAATTGTTTGTGGCTCATCAAGTACAGAAAAATTTCCTACATGTATATTACCTTCTGTTAGTGACAAATAGGAAGTAATTGCTTTCATAGTAGTTGTTTTTCCGGCACCATTTGGACCTAAAAAACCTAATATCTCACCGGTTTTTACCGTAAAAGAAATATTATCAACGGCTTTTTGTGCTCCGTACTTTTTGGTAAAGTTTTCTACAACTATATCCATAATCTAATTGTTAATTAATTAATTAAATTTATTATTTTTTTGTATTTTTTTTTCTAACGAATTTTGAATTATTTTATTATTTTTTTCTAAAAAAAATATATTTTATCATAAGATTAATGATTTTTATTAATCATTTAATATATTGAAAGTTAACCGTGTTATTTACATTGAAATTTATAAGTAATTGATTTGTAGTTTTTTACAGCTTATTTAAAACAAAATCGATTTATTTTTGTATATAATTTTTTCTTTAATTAATTTTTTAGATAGTTTTGTCAAAACTATAAAATTAAACTTCTAATTTTCATTATTTTAAATCCCCAATAAATTATTTACCAATTTATTATGAAACAAAATTTTACTTTTTTGATGCTTTTAATGTTTATTATTTGTGGAAAAGGAATTTCTGCCCAAACAACAAATAATATTAAACAATCAAACGATACTGCAAACTATCCATATTGGATAGACATGATGCAAGACCCAAGTGTTAATTTCTTTGTAGTACAAAGAGCATTTAATATTTATTGGAAAGATAGAGAAATAACCAAAGGATGTGGTTGGAAACCTTTTAAACGTTGGGAGAGTTTTATGTCAACCCGTGTTGATAGTAAAGGAAATCGCCCTGAGCCAAATAAAATTTTTAATGAATATGTTAAATATAAGAAAAATAATTTGCATAAATCACCTCAAGGTAATTGGAGTATTATAGGACCAAAAAACATTCCACAAATTCATAGCGGGCAACCAATAGGACTAGGAAGAATTAATGCCGTAGCTTTTCATCCAACAAATCCAGATGTTATTTTTGTTGGTTCTCCATCAGGAGGTTTGTGGCGAAGTGATGATAATGGAAAGTCTTGGATTAGTTATACCGACAATTTGCCTACACTTGGAGTTTCAGCAATTGTTATTGATAACAAAAATCCAAATATTATTTATATCGGAACCGGTGATAGAGATGGAAACGATGCGCCCGGACTAGGAGTGATGAAAAGTACAGATGCCGGAAGAACTTGGTCGCAGGCTAATAACGGTATGGGAGATGTAACAGTTGGGAAATTAATTATGGACCCCAATAATTCAAATGTTTTGTTTGCTGCAAGCAGTAAAGGTATTTTTAAAACTACTGATGCAGGTTTAACATGGAAATCAAAATCATCAGGTAATTGTAAAGATATTTCTTTTAAACCTTTTGATACAGATATTATCTATGCAACAAAATCAGGAGGTTTTTATCGTTCTTCTGATAATGGTGAAAAATGGAAAAGAATTTTTTCCGGCTTATTACCTTCCGGTAGAGCAGTTATTGGAGTGAGTAAAGCAAATCCTAATTATGTTTATTGTTTATTAACCAATCAACGTTCGTTTAAGGGTTTATATCTGTCAACCGATAGCGGACTTAATTTTACCAATCAATCAACTACTCCAAATATTATGGGATATCAGTGGAATGGTTCAGATGATGGAGGACAGGCATGGTATGATTTATGTTTTGCTGTTGACCCTGAGAATCAAGATGTTTTATATGTTGGAGGTGTTAATGTTTTTAAATCAACCGATGCCGGAAAAACATGGAAAATAAATTCTCATTGGGTTGGTAGCCATGCTCCTGCAGTGCATGCCGATCATCATGTTTTGGAATTCTCAGCTCTTAATAATTATCTCTATGATGGTAACGATGGGGGAGTTTATTATACAGATAATGGAGGCTATACGTGGAATGATATTTCAAATGGTCTTGCTATCTCTCAAATTTATAAAATAGGACAAAGTGCTACAGTGAAAGACATTGTTATGAACGGATATCAAGATAATGGTACTTCTGTTTACGAAAATGGTGTATGGAAATCTGTAATTGGTGGCGACGGAATGGATTGTTTGGTTGATTACTCAGATTCTGATTGTAGATATGGTGAGTTATATTACGGAAGTATTAAGCAAACTACAAATGGAACTTATTTCCACTCTATTGCAGGTAATGGGATTCTTGGAATTAATGAAGAAGGAGATTGGGTTACTCCATTTATTCTGCATGAAACAGATCCTAATACTATGTTTATCGGCTATGAAAATATTTGGAGAAGTAAAAATGTAAAATCGTATTCAGTTAGTTGGAAAAATATTTCTTCTGCAAACACAAATTCTGCTCATAGTAAGATTAAAGTTGTTGAGCAATCACCGGTAAATACAAACATTTTATATTATTCGAGAACTGATAATAGAATATTTAGAAGTACTAATGTTAATTCAACTACTCCTGAATGGAAGAGACTCAGCAATACTCCATCTTCGTTAATTACAGATATTGAAGCTGATCCAAATAACGAAAACATTGTTTATGCAACATTTGCAAGTCATAAAATTTATATGTCAGAAAATCAAGGTGATTCTTGGACTGATATAACTGGGAATTTGCCACAAGTGAGTTTTAATAGTTTGATTTCTGATAAGAATTCAGAAAAAGGCTTATATGTCGGTACTGATATTGGTGTGTTTTACAAAAATGCTTTTATGGATGAATGGGTTTATCTAAGCAATGGTTTTCCGGCTTCTGCAAGAGTTACCGATTTAGAAATTTATTATGATGATCTTAATCCTTCAAATAGCGCTCTTAGGGCTGCAACTTACGGAAGAGGTTTATGGGAATCTGATTTATATTCTGAAGAAGTAATAGATTCTCTCGATGTTCAAATTCTTAGCATTAAAAATCCTGTAAACAACAGCTATTGTGTAAACGAAACCTTTAGTCCTACTGTTTATGTTAAAAACAAAGGTTCTAAAACAATTGACAGTGTGATTGTAAGCTACAGAATTGATGCCGGCAACCTAATAACTAAAACATTTGGAGTAAATCTTGAGACACATCAAACAGCTACTGTTAGTTTTTCGGATACATCTGCAATTGTTGGAAACCACATAATAACTGTATATCTATCATTACCGGATGGAGAAATTGAACAGAATTTAGCAAATAATAAGTTAACTAGTTCATTTAATGTTTATTACAGCAATGTTGTTGCATTAACAATAATTACCGATAGTTTAGCTTCACAAACTACTTGGGATATTTCAGACACAACAGGAACTGTTTTATATTCGGGAGGTCTATTTACTGATGATTCTGTTTACAATATTAATGAGCAATTTTGTTTGCCTCAGGGGTGTTTTCAATTTAATATTTATGATAGTAATAACGATGGTATTTGTTGCTCTAATGGGAATGGAAAATTTGAATTAGTCAACTCATCATTAAATGACACAATAATTCAAGGAGGAAGTTTCCAATCTCACGATAGTGTTATGTTTTGCATTTCAGCAAATGGAGTAAATCCTGATTTTTTTGTAGATTCTACTCAAATATCAGTTGATAGCACCGTAATTTTTACAGATAATTCAACAGGAGACATAATTTCTTATAATTGGAATTTTGGTGAAAATGCAACTCCATTAACTGCAAATACCAAAGGACCTCATAGTGTTGTGTATTCTTCAGAGGGATTAAAAAATGTTGTGTTAACAATTGAGGATAGTATAGTTGCTTTCGCAAATGCCAAAAAAGAATATGTTGAAGTATGTGCATTACCTGTTATTACAATTCAACCGGTGAGTAAAACAAAATGTGAAAATGAATCTGTAACATTTAAAACATTTGCTACCGGACAATGCGTGAAATATCAATGGAAAAAGAATGGGAGTTATATTGATGGCGCTACAAGCGATTCTTATAAAATTGATAACTTATCAGTAGACGATGCTGCTTTTTATTCCTGTACTGTTTATAATAGAACAGATAGCGTTTATTCAGATACAGCACAATTAATTGTTAATTCATTACCTGATGTTATTGTTACTGCATCTCCTTCAACTTTATGTGGTTCGGGTGAAATTTCAAAACTTACTGTTTCAGGTGCTGATAGTTATATTTGGTCTAATTCATTGGGAACAGGCGATTCTGTTGAAGTAAGTCCAAACAATACAACAACATACTCAGTTACCGGAACTTCCAATGAATGCTCGTTAACACGAGATATAACAGTAAATGTAACTTCAATTCCGATTATTAGTAAACAGCCTCAAGACATTAATGCTTGCAATGGTAATAATGAATTATTTTTTGTAGAAGCTTCCGGTTTAGATCTTAATTATCAATGGATGAAAGACAATACTGAAATTATGAATGCAACAAATAGCGTTTATTCTCTTAATAATATATCAGATTCTATCGAAGGCTACTATTACTGCAAAATTAACAATGAGTGTGGAAGCGTAGTTACCGACACGGTTTATTTAATAATAAAAAATGCAATAGCTGATTTTGATTATTCAATTGATGGTAATAGAGTGTATTTTACTGATTTGTCGGCTTATGCCGATTCTTGTTTTTGGGACTTTGGAGACTCAACTTACAGTAAAGAACTTAATCCTTATCACGATTACGAAAACCTTGGGAATTATAATGTGTTATATGTTGTATATAATTTTTGTAATACCGATTCAATAACAAAAAACATTAATAATACAGGAATAAATAATTTTGCAGATAATGGAAACATTGTAAATATTTATCCAAATCCAAGTAATGGTTCTTTCAATTTAGAATTTGATTCATCTGATTTAGGTAATATCTTTGTATATATTTATAATATCTCAGGTCAAAAAGTTTATACAAAAAAGATTTATAAGAGGTCTGAAAAAATAATTGAAAAAATTAAATTAAAATATTTGAAGTCAGGTATTTATCAATTAAAAATTGTGTCACCTAAAAGAGTTATCAATAAAAATATATTATTAAAATAAGAAACAAACAGTATGTCAAATATATTAAAATTAGTTGAATTTAGATTCATTATATTGCTTACAATATTTGTATTTTCAAATTCCCAAATAGCATATTCACAATCATATTGTACTGGTTCGGGTGGTGGTGACGAATATATTAGTAATGTAACAATTAGTACTATTGATAATACATCATCATATGATGCATCAGGATATCACGATTATACCTCTTTATCAACTGATGTGAATAAAGGAGCTTATTATCCTATTGAAATTACAAATGGGAATAATTACTCAGGGGATAAAATTGGTTGTTGGATTGATTGGAATAATGATAATGACTTTGAAGATGCCGGTGAAACAGTTTCTATATCGTATTCAGGAGGATTAGGAACAGCAACAATTCATATTCCAACCGATGCAGTTACTGCTAATGTAAGAATGAGAGTTAGAGTAGTATATACTTCAACATTGTCGCCTTGTGGGACTACAACTTATGGCGAAGTTGAAGATTATACAATAAATATTACAGATAATACAGAGCCGGAGATTCAAGTTAAAAATGGCTCAACCGATATTAATGTTTCCGATACTGTAAGTATTTCCGGTTATACAAGTCTTGGTTCTTATAAAGATATTACGTTTACAATATATAACAGGGGGAATATTGATTTAACAATTGGCACTGTAAGTGAAAATTCCGATCAATATAGTATTACTCAGCAACCTGCTTCAACTTTATCACCAAATAACAGCACTGAATTTGTTCTTCGTTTTCAACCAACAAGCGAGGGTGAAAAAATTACAACAATTCAGTTTGATAATAATGATAACGATGAAAATCCTTTTGATTTTAAAGTAACTATGAAAGGAGGAGTACCAGCTGTTGTTGATTGGACTTATATGCTTTATCTATATGAAGACGGAACCGGGCTTGATGGTGCAGAAGATATTAATGAATGGGAAGTAAATGGTTCTGTTGACGGTTATGTCAATTATATTCTGTTATACGATTCTGATAATGATAGTAAAGATGGAATTTATTATGTTGAGAAAGACCCAAATGGGGATAATAGTACTATTGTCTCACAGATAGTTAGCGATGAGTTGGGAAAAAATCCTAACATGAATGACTGGCACACTCTTCGTGATTTTATGATATGGACAAAAGAACATTACCCTGCACATCATTACGGGTTAACAGTTTGGGATCATGGAAGCGGGATATTTAAAAGTCAGCAGACAAAAGACATAGCTAAAGGTTGCGTTGGTGATATGAAACTTTGGGAGATGGATAATGCTCTTAATGAATTCACTTCTTCAATAGGTCGAAAAATTGATGTTGTAGGTTTTGATGTTTGCTTACTCGGACAAATTGAAACAGTTTATCAATTAAAAGAATATACTGATTATGTAATTGCATCTGAAAAAACTGAGCCCGGCGATGGTTGGGATTATGAAAATGGTTTTACCGAATTAAATTCTAATCCAAATTTATCTGCATCTCAACTTGCAACTAATATTGTAGATGCATATATAACTTCATACTCTTCTGATGTAACACAAGCTGCTACATCAACATCTGCATTAGAAAGTGATTTAATACCTGCTGTAAACGTATTTTCAACGCAACTTATTAATAATTTATACGAATATAAAACTCAAATAAAAAGTGCTCGTGATAATGCATGGAACTCATCATATAATACAACTCATAAAGATTTAGGTGATTTTGCTTTAAATATTAAAAATACCGCAAGCTTGCCTCAGGGTTTAAAAGATGCTGCTCAGGATGTTCTCAATGCTATTAGTACTGCAGTTATTGCCGAAGGTCATATTGGTAATGCAGGTGCTACAGGTTTAAAAGTGTGGATGACTGAGTATTTTGATAGTGAGGGAAGTTCCAAATCACTTTATATGGATTCTTTAATATTCAGCCAAACTAATTGGGATGAGTATTTAGTTAACTATCAAAACCCACAGCCTCAAAATCCTGAGGGAGGTACAGCACAAACCAATAGCGGTGCAATTTGTCAAGGGTCTAGCACAAGCATTACATTGTCTGATTACACCGGTAATATACAGTGGCAACAATCAGATTCATATAGTGGAACTTACGTAAATGTTACAGGAGGTAGCGGTGCAAATTCGAAAACTTACACAACTCCCGAATTATTTGATACTACTTATTATCGTGCTGCTTTGTCTCAAACAGGTTATGAAACGGTTTATTCAACAATTGATACTGTTAATGTTTTATTAGCTCCTATTGGAGGCACTGCAAATGCAACAACAGATGTTTTTTGTTCTCATGGTTCAACTGTTATTACTCTTACAAGTTATTCAGGCAATATTCAATGGCAGCAATTATCACCTACAACAGATGATACTTATGTTGATGTTATTGATGGGAGTGGAGCAAACACAGATACTTATACAAGTCCTGATTTAACTTTTACAAAACATTTTAGAGCATTGCTAACAAATCCTGAAAATGGATGTCAGAATTATTCAAATGTTGTAACAATAAAAATTAATCAACCACCAGTTGGAGGCACTGCTTTTACTAATGATACACTGATTTGTAACGGTGAAACATCCTTAATT
>QMPG01000083.1 GCA_003648455.1 Bacteroidota bacterium | reverse complement strand
CGGGTTAATCTAACAAAATAAAAATTGTTTAAAATTTTCATCAAATTGCTAAATTGTCAAAATACAAGTAATACGTAAAATAACCATTCAACCATTTAACAATATAATCAAGCCATAAAACAATCTATATTGCATAAATATTCGAAGTTTTAGAGTTTTCTTGCAAGCACTACTTAAGCACTTCTCTCTCAGCAAATTCCCTTCCTGATTTCAATGCTTTTAAATTTACATTAATAACATCATCGCCTTTTTTTGCAAATATTTTACGAATACCATTCTCCAGACTTTCAAATGGCATATCAATAAATGGAGATGCTGCTCCAAGTATTACAATATTCATTGAGCGAGGAGAACCAATTTCCGAAGCTATTTTATTAGCATCTATAGCAACATGATTTTGTAACGATTTGATTTTTGAAATTAATTTTTCTTCTTCAGGATAATCCGGTATATTATTAAATGAATTAGTGTTAGTTACTAAATATCCATTTTGTGATAAATAGGGTAAATATCGCAGAGATTCCATTGGTTCTACTGAAAGAATTAAATCGGCTTTCCCCATAGGAATTAAATCAGATGCAATCTCTTTACTTGAAATACGTAAGTTTGATTGAACATCTCCACCTCTTTGGCTCATACCATGAACTTCTGCTTGTTTTAAAAATAATTTATTTTCAAGAGCTGCCATACCAATTATTGCTGCAATTGATAAAATACCTTGACCTCCTACTCCTGCTAATATTATATCTGTTTTCATCTGTATATTTTTTTATATTTAAATTATAATCTTTAATTTTTATGAACTTTAAAAATTCAATTATTATTTATGCTTTAGCTTTTTCATTCTTCGGGCAAGAGTTTGTACACACTCTCGACGAGGAATAATAACAGATACTCCATTATAAGCCAGTTCTTCTTTAATTACTTTAACATTTTCTTCAAAATTTTTCTTTAAAGGTATCATAACTCTAATATGCTCTTTTTCAACACCAAGTCCTTCACATATTGCTTCAATTTTACCAGTTCCTTGGGAATTTTGACCTCCTGTCATAGCAGTTGTTGAGTTATCAGAAATAATAACTGTAATATGAGCTTTTTCATTTACAGCATCCAGCAATCCAGTCATTCCTGAATGAGTAAAAGTAGAATCACCAATAACAGCAACAGCAGGAATAAGCCCTGCATCGCTGGCACCTTTAGCCATTGTAATTGATGCACCCATGTCAACACAAGAATTTATTGCATTAAAAGGAGGTAATGCTCCTAAAGTATAACAACCAATATCGGCAAAAACTTTACCTTTACCATATTCTTTCATCGCTTCATTAAGCTCATCGTACATATCTCTATGACCACAACCCGGACATAAAGACGGTGGTCGATTTTTTACTATAGAAGGAATATCATCACCTGTTGTGTCTTCTAATTTTAAAGATTTTGCTACTAAGTTAGGATTTAGCTCTCCTACTCTTGGTAAAAATCCATCTAATTTTCCATGAACCGGTGTTCCTTCATTAAAATAACTTTTTAACATCTCTTCAATAAAAGGAGCACCTTCTTCAACAACAAGTAACTCGTCACATTCATTTTTAATTTTCTCAACTAATTTGCGAGGTATTGGATATTGATTAATTTTTAAAACAGGATGTGGGATTATACGGTCATCAAAATTTTCGAAAAGATAATTATAGGCAATTCCTCCAGTTATAATTCCCAAACTTTTGTCTTTACCATCAATATATTTATTGAATTCTGAATTTTCAGCATCTTCTACAAATTTATCTTGATCTGCGAGCAAATTATTGTAATTAACTCTTGCAATTGCAGGCAATAAAATAAATTGTCGAGGATTTTTAGGTAAAGAACCACTTAGCATATTCTTAATAGGCTTAGTTTCAACCCCTGCTCTTGAATGCGAAATACGAGTTGTAATACGTAATAATACAGGAATTTTAAATTTTTCTGATAATTCAAAACCTTTATAAGCCATATTGTATGCTTCTTGTTGGTTTGCCGGTTCAAGAATAGGAATCATGGCAAATTTACCATAGAAACGAGAATCTTGCTCATTTTGAGAAGAGTGCATTGAAGGATCATCAGCAACAACAACCAACAGACCTCCGTTAACACCTGTTATGGCGGAATTAACAAAAGCATCGGCTGCTACGTTTAAACCTACATGTTTCATGCAAACAATTGCTCTTTTTCCAGCATAAGACATACCTAAGGCAGATTCCATTGCAGTTTTTTCATTGCTTGACCATAAACGATGTATGCTTCTTTCTTCAGCTTTTTTTGAAGCTTGAACATATTCCATAATTTCTGTAGAGGGTGTTCCGGGATACGCATAAATACCTGACATTCCTCCATCAATAGCACCTTGAGCTATAGCTTCGGCACCTAATAATAATAAATTTTGCATTTTTTTATATTATAATAAGTTTATTAAATAATTAATTTTGTAATATTTGTAGAATCCTGAATAGGTATTACAAACCACCAAAACGTTTTAAATATCCTACATTTACAGCAATTACGTAATAATATACAGCTTTTTTTAACATAATGTATGATTTAAATTTAATTTCGAAAAATAATAAAAATTTTACTATATAAATAAAAAATTTATATGTTATAGATTAGCTATAAATTGTAACAAATAATTTTCTGGGTCCACCATGATTTCTAAATTCACATAAATAAATACCCTGCCATGTTCCTAAATTCAAGCTGTAATTAGTTATTGGTATTGTAAGCGATGCGCCAAAAATCGACGATTTTATATGTGCAGGCATATCGTCAGAACCTTCAAATAAATGAGTATAAAAAATTTCATTCTCGGGAACCAGTTTATTCATAAATGATTCAAAATCATTTCTCACAGAAGGATCGACATTCTCATTTATAGTTAATCCTGCAGAAGTATGCTTTATTAGGATATTAATAAGTCCTTTTTCGGGCAATCCTTTATTAAGACGACTTTTAATGATAGATGTAATTAAATGAAAGCCTTTTGGATATTCAGGTAATTCTATCTCAATTTGTTTTATCATAATATAAATTTATTACAAATTTAAAATTTATCAGTTTCAAAAACAATTTATATCTCTAAAATAAGTTTATTTAAAATAATAGATTATTTTTGTAACCCATTTTAATAAATATGAGATTACACCCTTACTTTATAACATTATTATTAATAATAACATTATTTAATAGTTCTATTTTTTCGCAAGATGAAATCAGAATTTTTGGTAAAATTACTGATACTGAAAAAAATCCTATTGAATTAGTAAATATTTCAATAAAAAATCATCCTTTTGGGACTATTAGCGACAAAAACGGGAATTACGAATTTTATATACCTAATATAAAAGAATTCGTTATTGTATTTTCATGTATAGGTTATGAAACTAAAGAACTTAATTTTAATCGAGAAGATAAAAATTTAATACTTTTTTCATATTTAGAATTGAATGGAACGCTAAAACAATCATTAAAAAAAATTGACCAAGTAGATATAACTGACCAACAATATAGAAAAACAAATTTAGTAAGGATAAATCCTAAAATAATGAATGTTATTCCTGGTGTATCAGGAAACATTGAAGCAGTTATTAAATCTCTTCCGGGAGTGTCGTCAAACAATGAGTTAAGTTCTCAATATTCTGTTAGAGGTGGTAATTTTGACGAAAACTTGGTTTATGTAAATGATATAGAGGTATATCGTCCAATTTTGATTCGCTCCGGTCAACAAGAAGGACTTAGTTTTGTTAATTCTGATTTAGTTTCTTCAATACTTTTTTCTGCCGGTGGATTTGATGCCATATATGGAGATAAAATGTCTTCGGTGCTTGATATAAAATACAAGAAACCAACAAAATTTGGAGGCTCGGTTGCTTCTAGTTTGCTTGGAGCCTCAGCTCATATTGAAGGAACATCAAAAGATTTACGTTTTACTCATATTTCAGGTATTCGTTACAAAACATCTCGTTATTTATTAAACAGTCTTGACACAAAAGGAGAATATTCGCCTGATTTCTTAGATTTTCAGACTTACCTTACATATGACGTTACTGATAATTTTGAGTTGAGTTTTCTTGGAAATTTTTCTCAAAACAAATACAAATTCATTCCTACTATTAAAGAAACAATTTTCGGAACTGTAAACGAAGTGCTACAATTGAATATGTATTTTGACGGTCAGGAGGTTGATAATTTTATTAATTATACAGGAGCAGTAGCAGGAACATATAAACCTAATAATAATATCAAACTTAAATTTATCTCATCTTTATACAACTCATCAGAAAGTGAGACTTACGACATTCAAAGTCAATACTTAATTAATGAACTGGACAGAGATATTGGCTCAAGCACAATGGGTGACAGCGTTGCAAATATTGGGATTGGTACTTTTTTAAATCATGCACGAAACTATCTTGAAGCAAAAGTTTATAACATTTACCATAAAGGTGAATATGAGAAAAATAATAACAAACTAAGCTGGGGTGCAAAACTTCAACATGAAGTAATTGATGATAATATTAACGAATGGGAAATGCATGATTCTGCAGGATATTCGTTGCCTTATAATGATTCAACTGTGAATTTATTTTATGTACTTAATTCAAAGCATAATATTTCTTCAAACAGAATAATATCATATCTTCAAAACTCTCACCAATTTTTTGTTAAAGGAACTGAATTTAATTTCATTACAGGGATTCGTTTCAATTATTGGGATTTTAATAAACAATTTTTAATTAGTCCTCGAACTTCACTATCGGTAAAACCAAACTGGAAAAATGACGTAATGTTTCGTTTTGCTTTAGGATATTATAATCAACCACCTTTCTATAAAGAGTTGCGTGATTTAGAAGGGAACTTAAATAAAGATATAAAAGCTCAAAAATCGTTTCATATTGTTTTAGGAAGCGATTATAATTTTACTGCATGGAACAGACCTTTTAAATATACAACAGAGGTTTATTATAAATATTTATCAGATATAATTCCTTACAATGTTGATAATGTTAGAATTAGATATATTGGGAAAAATAATGCAAGCGGTTATGCAATGGGAGTTGACATGAAAGTTAACGGTGAATTTGTTAAAGGAGTTGATTCCTGGCTAAGCGTTTCAGTAATGAAAACAGAAGAAGACTTAAATGATGATTTCTACTTTATTACAGATAGCGAAGGAAATTCAACAAAAGTAGAGCCCGGATATATTCCCCGTCCATCTGATCAATTATTGAATATTGGATTATTTTTTCAGGATTATTTACCCAGTAATCCATCATATAAAATGCACTTAAATTTATTATACGGTTCGAGACTGCCTTTTGGTCCCCCTAACTCTGAACGATATTTGGCTACTAATCGTATGCCAAGACCTTACCGTCGTGTCGACATTGGCTTCTCAAAAGTATTGATTAAAGAAGGACAACATATAGCTCAAAAAAACCCATTTCATTTTTTTAAGAGTTTATGGATTAGTGCTGAGATATTTAACCTATTACGAATTAACAACACGATTTCACTAATTTGGGTATCCGACATTAGAAACCATCAGTATGGAATACCAAATAATTTAACTTCGCGAAGAATTAATATTAAATTGAACGGAACGTTTTAAATTTGTAAATTCTCAGGGAATTAAATTAAACACAGATGACACTGATGTAACTGATTTTATATGAGGGCAGTTTTGTTGAGGCTGAAACTGAAATGATATAATGAAATTTATTAAAAAAATGTCATTTCAAAAACATAACTTTGTATAGTTTTAACTTTCATAAACTTTTAACAAGAGATGCATTTTCTATATCCTAAATTTTTATTTGCTTTATTTGCAATTGCTATTCCAATAATAATTCACTTATTTAATTTTAAGCGATATAAAACGGTTTATTTTAGTAATGTTAAATTTTTAAAAAATGTTAAACAAGAAACAAAATCAAAATCTCAGCTAAAACACATCCTTGTTTTAATAAGTCGAATATTAATAATTGCTTCATTAGCAATTGCATTCGCACAACCCTATATACCTGTAAACAAAAATATTATAAGCAATAAAAAACAAGAAGTAAGCATATATGTTGATAATTCGTTTAGTATGAATTCTGAGAACAAATACGGAAATTTATTAAACATCTCAAAAAACAAAGCCCGTCAAATTGCTAATGCTTTTAAACCAAACACTGAATTTTTATTGCTGACAAACGATTTCGATTCAAAACATCAACACTTAGTTAATAAAGAGCAACTTATAGAATATTTGTCTGATGTAAAAATCAGTTCAAACACAAAAAAATTAAGTGAAATAATATCAAAACAAAATGATTTTTTAAGTTCCTCAAAAGAAAAGAAAAAAATTTTTCTTATTTCGGATTTTCAGAAAAACTTTTCTGATTTTAGTAAAATAAAAAAAGATTCCGACTTAAATGTCTTTTTAGTTCCTCAAGAAACAGAAAGCGTAAATAATTTATTTATTGATTCTTGCTGGTTTGAAACACCAAAACATAAAATTAATAAAAGTGAAATAATTCATATTAAAATAAGAAATAATTCAAATGAGTCGTACCAAAACATTCCTGTTAAACTTCTAATAAACGATACAATTAAAGCTTTATCCAGCTTCAATATTGAAAAAAATTCAGCAAAAATAATTTCCTTAACATATTCAAATACACATACAGGCGTTCATAGCGGGAAAGTTGAAATTACTGATTATCCAATAACATATGATAACACCTTATATTTTAGTTATTTAATTCAAAGCAAAATAAAGATATTAATTATTAATGAAAATACTGATAATAAATTTATTGATGCTTTATTTAAAAATGACAATAATATATCACCTACAAAAGCTCAAGTAAACAATTTAAATTTTTCACAAATACCGAATTATCAGCTCATTATAATTAACTCTGTGAAAAGAATCTCGTCGGGGCTATCGCAAACACTAATAAATTTTGCTCAAAATGGTGGCACACTTCTCTTTTTGCCAAATTTTGATGGAGATATATCAAGCTATAATAATTTTTTGTCAGACATAAAATCAAATACAATAATAAAAATTGATAGTCAGAAAGTTAAAATAAACAATATAAATTACAAAAACGATTTATATAAAAATGCATTTGAAAAAATTGATAACAATATTGATTTGCCTATTATCTATAAACATTTTTTATTTACAAAGAATACATATTCTAACAATGAAAATATTTTAACAGCCAATAAACAAGCAATTTTATCAGTTTTGCCAATTAGCAAAGGAAAAATTTACATTTTTTCTCTTCCTTTAAATGATGAATACAGTAATATTACAAAAAACACATTATTTGTTCCCACTTTTTACAATATTGCATTGTATAGTCAATCTCATTATAATTCTTATTATTTAATTGGTAATGACAAAATAATTGAACTAAACAGAAAATATGTAAACAACGATAATATATTTCATATTATTAACAAAAATTTGAATTTTGATTTTATTCCTCAAAAAAAGATTATTAATTCAAAAATTATTCTTCTTATTAACAACAGTATCAAAAAAGCAGGCAATTATATTATCAAAAATATTGAAAAACCCATAAATAGCATATCATTCAATTATAGTCGTGAAGAATCTGACTTAGAATATTATTCAAAAGAAGAATTAAATAACTTGCTTAAAAAGTATAACTTAGAAAACTTTTCGATCTTGGAATCACAAAATAAATTCTTCACTCACAATCTTATTCAAATAAATAACGGGAAACAATTGTGGAAAATATTTATAATAATTGCACTTATCTTTCTAGCGATTGAAACTCTATTATTACGATTTCTAAAATAAAAATATTTTATTATTCTCATTTTATATATATATTTGTATATAATTAATTATATATATGATATGGAAGAAGTGATTTTTTCAATTTTGGCACTTGGAGTAGAAACTATTGTAACAATATCAGTTTTAATACTAGCCTTTAAAATTATTACAAAATGGTTTTTATTTGAAAAAGGTGGAGAAGCCGGATGGATTAGTATTATCCCTATTTACAACACTATTACAATTATTCGCATAGCCGGAAAACCATGGTGGTGGCTTTTCTTACTCATAACACCTATTGTTAATCTTGTTTTTCTTGTTCTTATTTATGATGGGCTTTCAAAAGCATTTGGAAAAACAAGCGGTTTTACAGTAGGTTTATTCTTCTTAAATATTATTTTTATGGCAATTCTTGCTTTTGACAGTTCCAAATTTGAAGGAACAAAAGTTTTTTAAAATAAACTAACTATTTATTAACCAATAAAAAGCTAACTTTTAATTAAAAGTTAGCTTTTTTATTCTCCGAGAATATGTTAAAAAACCTATTTTTTACTTTTTTAGCTAAAAATTTTAATTAAACTCCTCACTATCAGAAATTTAAACAAAAAGCCTTAAAAAATAATTACAAAAAAAATTTTTTAAAGTAAGTTGAAAAGTTTAAAACTTATTAGCATTTTTGCAATAAGAAAAATTTTAGTAAAAATTATTTAAATTCTTATTTGATATGGCAAAAATGACAGCAAAAGACTACATGGACAGAGAAGATAAATTTGGAGCACACAATTATCATCCACTTCCGGTAGTACTAGAAAAAGGAAAAGGTGTTCATGTATGGGACACAGATGGAAAAAAATATTTTGATTTTCTTGCATCATACTCAGCAGTAAACCAAGGACATTGTCATCCAAAAATTGTTAAGGCAATGACAGAACAATCAGAAAAGTTAGCCTTAACATCAAGAGCTTTTTATAATAATGTTTTGGGTGAGTGGGAAGAATATATCACAAAATATTTTGGATATGATAAAGTACTTCCAATGAATTCAGGTGCTGAAGCTGACGAAACAGCATTAAAACTTTGTCGTAAATGGGCTTATAAAGTAAAAAAAGTACCACAAAACGAAGCAAAAATTATTGTTTGTAACGGAAATTTCCATGGTAGAACAATTACTATTATTTCTTTATCATCAGACCCTGATGCCTATAAAGATTACGGACCATTCACACCGGGATTTGAAAAAATTGAATATAATGATATTGAAGCCCTTGAAAAAGCAGTTAAAGATCCTACTGTAGCAGGTATGTTAGTTGAGCCTATTCAGGCAGAAGCAGGTGTTTATGTTCCAGAAGATGGATACTTAAAAAAAGCAGCTGACTTATGTAAAAAACACAATGTTCTTTTCATGGCTGACGAAGTACAAACAGGACTTGCTCGTACTGGTAAAATGTTAGCTTGTGATTACGAAGATGTTCGCCCTGATGTTTTAATCCTTGGAAAAGCTATTTCAGGAGGTATGTTCCCTGTTTCTGCAGTATTGGCAGACGATGAAATTATGCTTACAATTTTACCTGGCGAACATGGTTCTACTTATGGAGGAAACCCTATTGCTGCTAAAGTTTCTATTGCTGCTCTTGAAGTTATTAAAGAAGAAAAACTTTGTGAAAATTCAATGAAGATTGGTGAAATTTTCAGAGAAGAAATGAGAAGCATTAAATCGGAAATGATTGAAATTGTTAGAGGAAAAGGCTTGCTTAATGCAATTGTTATTAAACCTAAAAATGGAAAAACAGCTTGGGATGTTTGTCTTGCTCTTAAAGAAAATGGAGTATTAGCAAAACCAACTCACGATCATATTATTCGCTTCACTCCTCCTCTTGTTATTAATGAAAAACAAATGAGAGAAGCTATTGAAATTATTAAAGAAACTTTTAAAAATTTTCAATAATATAAAATTTGTATAGAATAAAAAAAGAGTTATCATTGTTGATAACTCTTTTTTTCTAAAAGAAAAATAACAAAACTCAACTTCTTTTTTAATTTTATTGAATAATAGCATGAAAAAATTAATTTTAGTTCGTCATTCACAAGCCGAGATAGATAATAAAACAACTGACTTTGAAAGAAATCTAACCGAATATGGTAAACAAACGGCTGATTTAATTGCAAAAAAAATTGTAAAGAAGCTTGTTTCAACTGAATTAATTATTTCGAGTCCTGCAAACAGAGCCAAACAAACCGCAGAAATTTTTGCAAAAGAACAAAATTATCCTATCGAAAAAATTATTGAGAACAATATTTTATATAGTGGGTTTACTACAATTGATTTACTAAATATGCTGTCAAAAATCGACAATAATCATAATTGCATAATGATTATTTCACACAATCCTGATTTATCCACAATTACAAATAATTTCCTGAATGGCGATTTTGTTAATTTTAAACCTTCAACAACAGCTGGAGTAGAATTTAATGTTAATGATTGGAAAAAAGTTAAAGCTAGAGAAGGTAAATTATTTTTATTTGAACAAGTATAATTAGTCTCTTGAATAAATTAACCCTAAAAATTATGAATTTTTCGGGTTAAAAAAGTTCAAAATTCATAAAGTAGTTGCTGTGGTTAATAAAAAAATTGATGTTGT
>QMPG01000082.1 GCA_003648455.1 Bacteroidota bacterium | reverse complement strand
GCAAAACGTGGGTTGAACGCTTAAGAGACAACCCTTATCACTAATCTTGGGTAATATTTAAAAGAACCACTTGGCACAACAGCACCAATAAACCATAGCCGGTTAAATGCTCCGGTTTGGGAAATTAATGTAAATTTGAAGTGTAATCAATAAAACAAAAATTGAAGAAAGTAGCGGCTACGGTTTATAGCTGCAAACGTTGGCAACAAGGCAAAAAAACATGATTAATCAAATCAACATTAATTTAAGCATATAAAGATATGAAAAAACACATTTTATTAGTGACATTTATTTTATTAAATATTTCGTTATTTTCACAAATCATGAAAGATGTGAATGATGTATTATTAATTAACCCATATAATGATACAACAATAGTAAGTCAATCAGAACTGGATTTACCAACAATTTTCATTGTTTACGGAATCGGTTGTGGTGTTTGCATCAAAGAACTAAATACTATTGCATCCAAAAAAGCCGAATGGGAACAGTTATATAATGTAAATTTTATTGTATTCTGTAAAAAAACAAAAAATAGATATTACAAACAATTAGCAAAAATGTCAGAAAAGAAGGCTTATCCATTTGAATTATTTATCGACATGAATTCGGATTTAGCAGAATATCTTTCAAAGTTAAAGAACATTGATTCGAAACAATTTTCTTCAATAGGCAATTTTCATTTAATAATTCCTCAGACAATAATTAAGAATAAGGATAATGAAATAATATTTCAAAAACAAGGATATCAAGTTGGGGACGAAGATAAAATTGAAGAAGTATTAAAACAAATGACAAAGAATGACTAAAAAAAAGCATGACATTTTATTCTAATTTAATTAAAGCCCAGTTGCCAACAAAAAATATAGTGCATTTGGCAGATAGTGCTAAAAATGAAGATTATAGCAATAAATAAACATAGTAGTAATTTGAAAAATTGGAGTGTTAAAATGCCAAACGCCCCATATTCAAACCGTTACCCAATATAAAAAATAACAAGCGAGAATGATTAAACTTTTTTATAGAAATATAGTCTAATGAAATATAAATAGTTAAAAATAAAATAATGAAACAAATAGTTTTTTTTCTCACATTTCTGTTTTTATGTATATCTACTGCAACTTTTGGACAGAATGACAAAGTATTTATAATGGTTCATTTTGAAGCAGGAAGGGATACCTCGCATCCAATGATGAATGAAATATTATTTAATGAACTTGGATATCCGCCAGACTCTTTGAGAACAAACAATTTGTATTTTCAACAAGTAACTTGGCTTTCAACTATTCATATGATTGAAACTGCTGACACGTTTAATATTAAATTAACACTTGCAATTCAATCACAAATGGCGGAATATATTCTTCGAGATACAAATAAAGTCAACCTTTTTAATAATTGGATTGATAACGGACACGAATTTGCAATGCATCACCACGGTGTAAATCACATTGATTGGGGAGGATACACAAATCGTTTTCAAGGAACATCATATCCTGACGATTATCTTTGGTTAGATAAATTTCAAAATTCAGGATTATATCGTGGGAATATGCAACTTAGTTTCAATTATTTACAACAATTGGCGACTGAAATTAATGATAGTGTAGTAACAGGATGCATTACTGATACTCAAATCGACAAACCAGACGGTATAATATATCTGACCGAAGGAGGTAAAAACCTAAGCGATTTGATTTCTATACCAGATACTGTTCCTATACCAGTTGAACCACTATATTTCTTGTCGCATTATCAAGTTGTATCTGCTTTTAAAGATGAATATGGTAATTTTTTAGACGAGGCCACCAATTATCAATATGCAACAGCAAAATTAGATACTGTTATGATGAATATAAATCAAATTGATAATGATGAGATAATGGGAATTGTGTTTCACGCTTTTGATTATTATAGATTTCCTGACATTTATAGAGATTTATTTAATTTTATTAACCAAAGTTCAGTTAATAATAAATCCATAAAATGCTTAATGAACGATTGTAATACAACGGAAATTGATGAAAATATTAGGGTTAATAATATTAAAGTTTATCCAAATCCAACGAATGGAATTATTTATGTTCAAGGAAAAGAAATTAGAACTATTGAGATTACAAATATCAGTGGACAGATTATTAAACAATTATCAACCAGCACAGAACGATTTACAGTTGATATAAGTGAGCAACCAACAGGTGTATATATGATTAGAATAGTGACGGATAAAAGGATTATTGTAAAAAAAATAATACTGAGATAATGAAATTACATTGGGTAACAAAGTATAAAAATAATAGCCGAAATGGTAGTAAATATGAACATTGTAGCCCGCATAAAATTTAGTAGTAACTTGAAAAATTCGAGTTCCGCAGTCGGCTACTATTCTTATACAAACCGTTATGGGCAAGGCAAAGAAAGACACAGAACAATGAAAGAAATTTTGTTAGCAAATAGAAAACTGAAAGGAAATGCCACCGCACAAGCATACACATTTGCAATTCGCACGAGCCGACACACAGTCCAAAAATTGCAAAAGAGTATGCTTTTAGCCAACGCACCGAAAAAGACCGACAATGATTAAGAAAATTGAAGAAATAAATAAACTCGGAATATTTGAGAACTACAAATGGAAATGCTCGAAAGAATTTAACAGATACAATGTTTGTTTCGGATTTAACGGAAGCGGAAAATCTACACTATCGAATTTCTTTAACCTGATTGCTACCAATGGAAATTTTTCGCAAGAACAAAAAGAAGAATTATTCAAGGACATAAAAACAACCGAAAACGGTTCGGAGGTCAAATTCAAAAATAATCTGACTTACCCAACAAAACCAAATCAGGAAAACAAGAAAATTTATGTTTTCAATTCAAATTTCATTGCAAATCACGTTTACGATGGAACTGTTGGGAAAATGTCAAAATTCAATGTCAAAGAAACTGTTTTAGAAGACCCAACAATCAAAACACTAAACACAGACATTGAAACCAAAACAACGGAGAAAAAAAGTAAAGAAACAGACAAAACAAAAATTACAGAAAAGTTTGACGAAATTAAGAAAAGGTACAACGCTGTTTACCGTGAACATTTCCCAAACAGACAATTAAGAGCTGGCAATGTAATTCCTGCAATTACCGCATTACCCAAAAAATCAAAAGCTGAAATAGAGCAAACAATTACTCAAAAAATTGCTGAATACAAACTGAGTGAAAAACAAGCCGAACTTGAAAGCGATATTGTAAAAATTTCAGAACTATCATTTGAGAAAGTAGAAATTGACCTTGAAAAAATATCAAGACTTTTAGAACAATCAGCAAAAGAAAATGCAACTGATAATCTAACAGAAAATATAGAACTTTATAAAAAAGAGATTGAAGAAGAAAAGAGCGATAAAATTGAACCTTGGTTTAAATTAGGAGAGCAGCTTTTAAAAATATCCAAGGAAAAAGACAACAGTATTTGCCCTGTTTGCAAAACTGACTTAACGACTTCAATTGACAATTTAATTGCGGAATTTGCTGACTATTTCGATAAAAGCTATTTGGACTTTGTTGAACAGCTTAAAACCTTAAAAGAAAATATTGACAGTTCAATTGAGTATCAAAAAACAAATGAAAGTAATACAAGCTCATTAAAAAGCTATGGTGACAAATACGATAAGTTCATTGAAATAAAATATCCAGAACTTGAACAAGCTGAAATCAAAACTGATTTATCAGAACTTCAAAATCATATTGCTTCAAAACAAGGAAATTCAAGTAAGAAAATAACGGTAGATATTGAGCCAATAAAAACGCTGATTGAAGTCTACAACAGCAATATTGAAAAGCTGAACAGTTTTAAAAACAATACGCTTACCAATCTCAGAAATCAAAAAATAGACCCAACAAAAATTGATAGAGAAATACGAGACCGCTACACTGAATTAATTTACTTAGACTTAAACGGAACAACAGAAGAAAAAAGAATTGAAAAATTCCATACAGCAACTTCTGAAATCTCAACAATTGCAACAACAATAAGTGAATTAACCGATAAGAAAGTTCAGCGTTTAAAAGAGTTGAAAATGGAAGCCAAAAAAGTAGGTGAATATTTGGCAAAACTCGGCATTACACATTTTACCATTGATTTGAGAGAAGGAGAAGAAGAAAACAATATCCTTATTAAATACAAAGGAAATGATGAAACCAAAAAACGATTACAAAACACTCTTAGCGAAGGCGAAAAAACAGCTTTGGCATTTGCCTATTTTATGAGCAAAGTAACAACAGAAGTCACAAATAAAGGACAAACCATAATTGTAATTGACGACCCTATTTCAAGTTTAGACGACAATCGTTTATATAGTACTGCTTTTCTGATACACGATGAATTTAAAGACTTCAAGCAACTTTTTGTTTTAAGTCATAATATGCTTTTTTTAAAATATATTAATCCTTTTTTCAAGAAAAATGAAAAGGAAACATTTCTGATTAACAAAGGAAAAATTGAAGATTTACCAGCTTCATTAGAAAACTTTCAAAGTCCATATTTCTATATGCTTGAAAGTATTGTCAATTTCAAATCAAAAGCTGAACCAGACTATGAAGATGCACGAAAATTCCTGCCAAATTATATCAGGAGAATTTTAGAAACATTTTTTAGTTTTAAATATGCTCAATTATCTAATGATAGAGGTCAAACACCAGGTCTGCCAAACTTTATATTTGAGATAATTGATTACGAGACAATTGATGATAAAACAGTTGGTAGCATAACAAAAGCCAACTTAAAAAGTAAACTTAACAGCATTAATAAAGTATGTGATAATTTCTCTCACGGAAATATGCAACAGCTTGATGAATGTAATTTTATATCAGACGAAACATTAAAGGAGATTGCAACTGACACATTAGATATTATTGAGTTTTTTGACAATATGCACAAAGAAAATATTGAAGAACTTATAAATCCAGTAGTAGCAGAAGCAACGGAGTAAAATATTGAATATGACAAACGAGAAAATAAAAAGATTAGAGACGGAATTGTGGGGAGCAGCTGATAATTTGCGAGCAAACTCAAAACTTACAGCAGCCGAATATAAAGACCCTGTTTTGGGTTTAATACTTTTACGCTATGCTCAAAATAAATTTGAAGAAGCCAAAAAGCAGATAGAAAAAGATTTACCTATAAATCCAAGAACCAACCAAAAAAGAGAAGTTACCAAAAACGACTTTTTGGGAGCTGGTGCAATGTATTTGCAAGATAAATCGCAGTTTGACTATTTGGTAAACTTACCCGAAAGCCAAGACATTGCAGAAGCGGTAAACAATGCAATGCGATTAATTGAAACCGACTACAAAGACCTTGAAGGAATTTTACCAAAAAACTATCAAGAATTTGATGCCGATTTATTGCGTTCGCTTATTCGTGTTTTTAATAAAGATGCCGTAAAAAAAATCGGTGGTGATGTTTTTGGTAGAATTTACGAATTCTTTCTTATGAAATTCTCTATGAGTGGTGCAGGTGCTCAGGAAGGTGGCGAATTCTTCACACCGCCTTCGTTGGTGCAAATGATTGTAAACTTTATTGAACCCGACCACGGAATTATTCACGACCCTGCTTGTGGCTCGGGCGGTATGTTTGTGCAAACAGGACATTTTATCCAAAGTAAAACTAATAAACAGGTAAACGAAGCTATTACTGTTTATGGAACGGAACTTAAATCTAACAATGTGCGATTGGCAAAAATGAACCTTGCCATTCACGGAATTGAAGGCAAAATAATTGAGGACAACAGTTTTTACAGCAATCCACACGAGCTTATAGGCAAATGCGATTTTGTAATGGCTAATCCGCCTTTTAATGTTAAGAAGATTGATAAAAGCAAAGATTATGTAAAAGAAGACCCACGCTTGCCATTTGGTGTGCCAAAAGCCGACAATGGCAATTATATGTGGATACAGTATTTCAACTCTTATCTGAATGAAAAAGGACGTGCAGGTTTTGTTATGGCAAGTTCGGCAACCGATGCCGGAAATTCTGAAAAACTAATACGCCAACAACTCATTGAAACCGAAAATGTAGATGTGATTGTTTCGGTGGGTAATAACTTCTTTTACACTCGTTCATTACCTTGCCATTTATGGTTTTTTGATAAAGGCAAACCTGAAAAAAATAAAGATAAAATATTGATGCTTGATGCCCGAAATACTTATCGGGTGGTAAATTCAACTATTAACGATTTTTCTGATGGGCAACTCTTAAACCTTAAAACCATTGTTCAGTTGTATCGTGGAAATACTGAAGCTATTTCCATTGCCGAAGCAGAACACCGCAACGCTTTAAAAGAACAATTTGAAATTATTAACGAGCATTACCAAATACTTGCAAAAGATTTAAAAGAAATTGCCAAAGAATTAAAAAATGACAATTTATTAATTTCTGAAAGCATAGATTTTAACAATTTTGAAAATAGCGAAAAAGCAAGTGATATTTATGCTCTTTTTGAAAAACCTGCACCAAAGGTTTTAGAATACATAAAAGAGTTAGAAACCGAAATAGCAAAAATCACAAAGCAAGTTGAAGATAAGGAAATAGACAAGAAAACGGCAACCGCCAAAATGAAACCTTTTAAAGAGAAGTTGAACAAACTCAATAAACCATTAAAAGCTTACCAAACAGAAACTGCCGAATTTCTAAAAGAGGCAAAACAACGCATTGGTGATTGGAAAAAACTTTTAGAATGGTTTCCTGATAATAAATATGTTGATGTTGAAGGACTTTGCAAAATAGTTGAGCTTGAAGAAATAGAAGAAAACGACTACTCACTTACACCAGGGCGATATGTGGGTTACAGCATACAAATTGATGAAAACTTTGACTACAAAGCCCGAATGAAAGAAATACACAGCGAATTAGCTGAACTCAATACTGAAGCCAACGATTTAATGAACCAAATCCAAAGTGTGGAATTATGATAGAAGGCTGGAAAGAATACAAACTAAGAGATTTGGCTGATGCAATAAATAGAGGTATTACACCAAAATATGTTGATGCGAATGGATATTTTGTCATTAATCAAAAGTGTATTAGAAATAACTTTTTGTCTTTTTCAGAAGCACGACTAACAAGCAAAGCAAAGATAATAACAGTATATAAAAAAGTAAATATTGGTGATGTTTTGGTTAATTCAACAGGGACAGGTACATTAGGAAGAACTGCTTTTGTTAAAAAATTACCAGTTGAAACTACAACAGTTGATACCCACGTAACAATTGTAAGACCAAATAAATTAGTTGATAATAGATTTCTTGGTTATAATTTAGGTTTTCAAGAACCACAAATAGAAAATTATGCGAAAGGCGCGACAAATCAGCAGGAACTTGGTAGAGACGATTTAGGATTGTTAAAAATCAACCTACCCCCACTACCCACCCAACGCAAAATAGCCAAAATTCTCTCAGCCTACGATGACCTGATAGAAAACAACCTAAAATGCATTAAGCGGTTAGAGGAGATGGCACAAAATGACTTTAATAATTGGTATGCTATAAATGAGGATTTTAAAGAAGTTAATTTAGGTTCAATAATCGGTCACGAAATTGGCGGTGGTTGGGGTGCAGAAGAATTATCAGAAGAATTTAATAAACCAGCTTTTGTAATCAGAGGTACAGACATTGACGAATTACCTAATGGTAAACTTGGAAAAGTTCCTTTTCGTTTTCATAAAAAATCAAATCTTGCTTCTCGTAAGCTGCAAGATGGCGATATAATTTTTGAAGTTTCAGGTGGCAGTAGTTATGAAGGTGTTGCTAAAACTTTATTGGTCACAGATGAATTGCTAAAACAATTTGATAATGCTGTAATGCCTGCCAGTTTTTGCAAATTGGCTCGCCCGATTGAAAGAAAATATTCAAACTTTTTATTCCTGTTTTGGCGTTTTCTTCGCAACATTAGAGGTACAGAAGTTTTTGAAATAAGAAGTGCAAGCAATATTGTAAACTACAATTGGACAGCTTTTTTAAAGTTTCAAAAAATAAAGAAACCAAGTGAAACAGAATTGGAGAAGTTCAATAAAATAGTTGAACCAATTTATAAACAAGTTTACAATTTGGGTAATCAAAATCAGCACCTTAAAGAAGCCCGAGATATTTTATTACCAAGGCTAATGACAGGAATGATAGATGTTGAAAAATTAGAGTTATAACTATGAGCTACGAATATTCAGAAGATAATTTAGTAGAAGCAGCAGCCCAACAAGCATTAGAAGATTTGGGTTGGCAGGTAGAAACTGCTTGGACAAAAGAGACTTTTTGTGAAGATGGATTACTCGGCAGAGAAGATAAATCGGAAGTAATTCTGAAACGCTATTTGTTTCAAGCACTAAAAGAGCTTAACCCAAATTTACCAAATGTTGCCTACCAACACGCTATCGACCAAATAAGCCAAAAGGCAGCCGATAAAAAACTGGTACAAATCAATAAAGAGAAATACACACTTTTGACCAAAGGCGTAGATGTAAGTTTTACCAACGACAAAGGCGAACTGATAAAGAAAAAACTAAAAGTATTTGATTTTGATAATCCAACAGAAAATCATTTTTTGGCTGTTCGTCAGTTAGAAGTGGTTGGCGATTTATACAACCGCAGACCCGATATTGTAGGTTTTGTAAACGGTATTCCTTTGGTGTTTTTTGAACTTAAAGCCCACCATACTGATTTGCGAAATGCTTACACCGATAATCTAACCGATTATAAAGACACCATTAGTCATATTTTCCATTCCAATGCTTTTATCATTTTAAGTAATGGTACAGATGCAAGAGTTGGAACTGTAACAAGTCCTTACAAATTTTTCGCAGAGTGGAAACGAATTGAAGAAGACGAAGAAGGAATTGTTAGTCTTGATACAATGCTTAGAGGTACTTGCGACAAAACCCGATTGATGGATTTGTTTGAAAATTTTATTCTTTTTGATAATTCGGCAGGTGATAGTGTGAAAATATTGGCGAAAAACCACCAGTTTATTGGCGTAAATAAAGTACTGAATAAAGCAAAAAATATTGAAGAACTAAAAGGGAAATTGGGTGTGTTTTGGCACACACAAGGAAGTGGTAAATCTTATTCAATGGTTTTTATTGCTCAAAAAATTCATAGAAAATTTGGTGGTAGTTATACCTTTTTATTGGTAACAGACCGTACCGAATTGGAACGTCAACTTTACGATACCTTTACAGGAGTTGGAGCAGTAACCGAAAAAAATGTAAAAGCAAAAAGCAGAGACCATTTGCGAGAATTGCTTAAAGAAAATCACCGCTATGTTTTTTCTCTTATTCATAAATTTTCAATCGACAAGAAAAAAGAGAGTGAATATCCACTTATTACAGACCGTGAAAACTTGATTGTAATTTCAGATGAAGCACACCGAACACAAGCAGGTACATTTGCTCGAAATATGCGTTTTCACGGTATTCCCAATGCTTCCTATCTTGGTTTTACAGGAACGCCATTAATCAAAGAAGAATTAGAACTTACCAAGAATATTTTCGGTGAATATGTTTCTGTTTACGATTTTAAACGAGCCATTGATGATGGTGCAACACTTCCATTGCGTTATTTGAATAAAGGCGAAAAATTAGATATTGAAAATCCTGCTTTGGATGAAAAAATGGCGGAGCTAATCGAAAATGAAGATTTAGACGAAGACCAACGCAGAAAACTAGAACGAGAGTTTAAAAGGGATTATCCTGTTCTCACTTCCGAAAAACGATTAGATGCTATTGCAAAAGATTTGGTTTGGCATTTCAACGAAAGAGGTTATCAGGGGAAAGCAATGTTTGTTGCAATTGACAAGCCAACTGCTGTTAGAATGTATGGCTTAATGATGAAGTATTGGCCTGATTATGTTGCAGATTTAAAAGAAAGAATTAAAAATGCCGAAGACCAACAAGTAGAATTGCAATTAAAACGGAAACTTGCAAAAGTTGAGGAAACAGAAGTTTGTGTTGTAGTGAGTAGCGAACAAAATGAGGTGGATAAATTCCGAAAAATGAAATTGGATATTGTACAGCACCGAAAAAAGATTGTTGAACGAGATTTAGAAAAAGAATTTAAAGACGAAGAAAATCCGTTTCGTTTTGCAATTGTTTGTGCAATGTGGATTACTGGTTTTGATGCACCTTGTGTTTCTACTGTTTATCTTGATAAGCCTATTAAAGGTCATACTTTAATGCAAACCATTGCCCGAGCAAACCGAGTTTACGATGATGAAAAAGAAAACGGTTTGATTGTAGATTATGGCAATGTTTACAAACAATTAGAAAAAGCCTATTCCGTTTATGGAGAAGGAGACAAAGGCGGTTCTGGTGGAAAAACAAGCGATGGAGAAGGCAAAAGCCCTGTTGAAAAATTAGCACTACTTGCAAATGAATTAAAAGAAAGTATCCGAGCAACAAAAGGATATTTAAAAGAACTTGGTTTTAACCTCTCTGAT
>QMPG01000081.1 GCA_003648455.1 Bacteroidota bacterium | reverse complement strand
TTGCCGACCCGCTTTTGCCCTGCGGGACAATTAGGAAGCCACCGCACATTAAGCACATTTGGTTTTTTGCCATCGCACAAATCCAACCCGAAAAAACCAAAAGAGCTTAATTTTCCCACCGCACCAAAAAACCAAAAAAATATACTACTTTTGACAAATACGTCAAAACAATTATGACAATATGAAAACGTTTGGAGAATATATACGGAAATTAAGAGAGGACAAAGGATTACCTCTTAGAAAAGTTGCAGCTGCACTTGACATTGACACATCAATATTGAGTAAGATTGAGAGAAATGAAAGAAGAGCAACAATTGAAATGATTCCAATTTTAGCGGAAACATTGAAAAAAGCGGAAAAAGATATTGAAATACAATTTATAAAATCATCAATAATTACCGACTTAGGAGAACTTAATTATTTGAAAGATGGACTAAAAGAAATATTGAAAACCTTATGAACACTAAATTTTTTACAAACGAAGCAAAAAATACCTTAATCAATAAAATTGAGGGAATATTCAAATATAGAAATATCCATTTCTTTGATGCTTTAGTTGGATATTTTCGTGCTTCTGGCTATTTCAGAATTCGAAAGTTTATTGAAAAGGCAGCTGAAATAAGAATACTTGTTGGAATAAATATTGACAACTTAATTAATGAAGCCTCACAACAAGGGTTACTATTTGACCCGAATGCAGAAAAAGCACAAATTGAATTTTTCAAGGAAATAAAAAAAAGTATTCAAGAAGCCGAATATGATAGAGAAGTTGAAGAGGGAATGCTTCAAATGATTTCAGATATTGTTACAGGTAAACTAAAAATAAAGGTTCATCCCAAACAAAATATTCACGCCAAAATTTACATTTTCAAAGAACAAGAAAAACACGACCACGGATATGGTTCTGTAATTACTGGTTCAAGTAATTTAACAGATGCTGGTCTTTCCAAAAATTTTGAGTTTAATGTAGAACTAAGAGACAATACTGATATTGATTTTGCTTCCGAAACGTTTGAAAATTTATGGGAAGAATCTATTCCAATAGATGAAGAATATATTGAAAAACTACAAAAGGAAACTTATCTAAACGATACTTACACACCTTATGAAGTTTACTTGAAATTTTTAGTTGAATACTTTGGAAAAAGCATAGAATTTGACCCCAACTCAATAACTGATTTACCAAAAGGATTTAAAAGGCTTTCGTATCAAATTGACGCGGTGAATGATGGTTTTGCCAAAATGATGAAACACGATGGTTTTATACTGGCTGATGTTGTTGGGCTGGGAAAAACTGTTGTAGCAACAATTATTGCTAAAAAATATTTCTATTCAAATGGCTTTCCATCACATCGTTCACGTACATTGATTATTGTACCACCTGCATTGAAAGAGAATTGGGCTGAGACAACTGACAAATTCAGATTAGATAATGTTAAAATCATTACAAATGGAAGTCTGCATAAAATTAGAGATGCAAGAAAATATGATTTAATTATTATTGATGAAGCACATAAATTTCGTTCTGACACTGCGATAATGTATAACGAATTACAAAAAATATGTAAAACGCCAACCCGTAGAATACTTCCAAATGGTAGAACTGTTCAAAAGAAAGTAATGCTTGTTTCAGCTACACCTTTAAATAATAAACCAGAAGATATCGCAAACTTAGTTTATCTATTCCAAGACAGTAAAAACTCAACGCTTGAAATCGGAAATTTGCAACACTTTTTCAGAATTCAAATTGATGCATATAAAAAACTAAAAAAAGAACCAGATATAAAAGTTGTTCAGCAAGGAGTTAAACGGATATATGAAAGAATAAGAACAAAAGTTATAGAACCATTAATTGTGCGAAGAACACGAACCGATTTAATGGCTCACGATTTATATTCCAAAGATTTAGAAAAGCAAGGAATTAAGTTTCCAAAAGTTGGAGCACCCAAAAAGATACTTTATCAACTGGAGCCACATCTCGAAGAAATATATGACAAAACAATGTTTGTATTAAGCCACAAAACACAAGGCTTAACTTACAACAGGTATCAAGCAATTGCTTTTCTAAAACCACATAAAAAAGCAAAATATAAGCAAGCGGATATGATTTCCAGTCAGTTGGCCAAAATTATGAAAACCTTACTTGTTAAGAGAATAGATAGTAGTTTTTACGCTTTTAAAAAATCATTGCACCGTTTTATGATGGCTACTAAGGCAATGGTTACAATGTTTGAAAATGGGAAAATTTATATTGCACCCAACTTGCCTGTTTCTGACTTTATTAACGAAGGCAAAGAAGAGGAATTATTAGAATTAATAATTGAAAAATCCATTGAAGACCCAACAATTGATATTTGTGAATATGATGATTTTGAATATGATTTTTTACCAGGACTTAAAAACGATTATGAACTGTTAAAATCTTTAGATAAAGAATGGACTAAAATTGATGATGACCCAAAGTTGAAAACCTTTATTGACTATTTGAAAAATATACTTTTAAAGAAGAAAATAAATCCAACTTCTAAATTGATAGTTTTTTCTGAAAGTAAGGAAACTACAGAATATTTATATCGTGAATTACCAAAGTATATTAATGAAAGAATACTAATGGTTGACAGCAAATCACGCAAAGAAAAAATGCCTGCCATAAGAGATAACTTTGATGCAAACATTCCAAAGTCCGAACAAAAAAACGATTATGATATTGTTCTTTCAACAGAAGTTTTAGCTGAAGGGATAAACCTGCACAGGGCTAATGTTATTGTTAATTACGATACACCTTGGAACTCAACACGGTTAATGCAGAGAATTGGTCGTGTAAACAGAATTGGCTCAGTAGCTAAGGAAATTTTTGTTTACAATTTCTATCCAACAGCAAAGGTTAACAATGATATTGAATTGGAGAAGAAAGCAATAATGAAGTTACAGGCTTTCCACGCAGCTCTTGGAGAAGATAGTCAAATATATTCGCCTGATGAAGAAATAGAAACATTTGGACTTTTTGATCACGAATTGGAAGAAGAAAAAGACGAAAAGTTGGCTTATTTGATGATGATTAGGGACATTAAGGAGAGAGACCCCGTGTTTTTCAAACAAATAAAAAATATGCCGTTACGGGCAAGAGTTGGAAGGAGAAATAAAGATTTAAATAATAGCACTATCAGTTTTGTTAAAGATGCGAAAAGAGATGCTTTTATTTATGTGAATTCAAAAGATGAAATTGAAGAATTAACCTTTCTTGAAACAATCAAAAAATTTGAAGCCAATGCAAACGAAAAAGGAATTTTATTACATTCAAAGCATCACGAACAAGTAAAAACTGCAATTAAACTATTTTCAGATAAATTGGAAGAGGAAAAGGCAAAAGACAAAAAAGTAGATGTAACACAAGGTCCAAACGAAAAACGTGCAATTTCCTATTTGGATGCAATGATTAATTTACCTTTTACAAACGATGCAGAAACAGAACTGATAATTACTGCAAAAGAAGCCATTCGCAAAGGTAGATTTCAAAACCTACAACGTGATATTAACAAGCTCAAAAAGGCAGTTGGAAAAAGTCCACTAAACCCAGTAATAATTTTAGAAAGAATAATTACCATTTTAAAAAGTTACCCATTAATGAACGAGGAAGTTGATGAAGTAGAACAAATACAAGTTGTTACTTCAAAAGTATTAAATCCTGAGATTATTATAACAGAAAGTTTTAGTAAATAGTTATGAAAACAGAAACAGTAAAATATTTAACATTAGATTTTGAATCGTATGCCAATAAAGCAGATGATGGTATTGAATTTTGGTTTGCAAGAGACATACAGCATTTATTAGAATATACTGAATGGCGAAACTTCACTAAGGTAATTAATAAAGCAAAAACTGCTTGCGAAACTGCAGGTCATAGCATTTCAGACCATTTTGTTAGTGTCAACAAAAAGGTTCAAATTGGTTCTGGAACCGAGCGTGAAATAGAGGATATTATGCTCACTCGTTTTGCGTGTTACCTAATTGCACAAAACGGAGACCCCAAAAAAGAAGCAATTGCATTTGCACAAAATTATTTTGCTGTTCAAACACGTAAATTTGAAATAGTTGAGCAGCGTATAAAAGATTGGGAGCGTTTGCAAGCAAGACAAAAACTTACTCTTTCTGAAAAAGAACTTTCTGAGTTAATTTTTGAACGTACAGGAAATGATAGAAATTTCGGCATAATCCGAAGTAAAGGAGATCAGGCTTTATTTGGATTTACAACGGGACAAATGAAAAAGAAACTTGGTGTAAAATCGAACCGACCACTTGCTGATTTCCTACCTGTAATTACTATAAAGGCTAAAGATTTTGCTACAGAAATTACAATTTTTAATGTTAAAGACAAAGACATAAAATCAGGGCAACAGATTTCTTGGGAGCATATCAGAAATAATAAGGGCGTAAGAAAACTATTACTTGAAAGAGGAATTAAACCCGAAGAACTACCACCCGAAGAAGATGTTAAGAAATTAGAAAGACGAGTTAAATCTGAGAATAAGAAGTTTATTAAAAATCCTGACAAATTGAGTGGTAAAAAATAATTCTAAAACCATTTTGTTGAGCCCAACAAAATGGTAAATATTGATTATATGAAAGAAAAAGACCTTAAACATATATTGCAAAAAGATTACAATTTCAAAGAAAGTTGGAAATCTGTATTGAATTTGCTATTTAGTAAAATTGATTATTTCTCAACACCTTCAAACCCTTTTTCTGAAGAAGACAAAGTAAAATCAGGAAAGCAAATTGGTGCTATTAAACTGGACGACAATAAATCGCTTGCCATTTTTGAAGTAGAAGTTGACGACAGCATAAGAATTGACCAAAACCGCAAAGGATTAAGAGATATTGCAGCCAAACACATCGATCAAAATATTACGCACGGTGCTTTAGTATTTTTCTATTCTAAAAATCAAACAGATTATCGATTTTCTTTTATTGCAAAATGGTCGGATATTGATTTAGAAACAGGTGAATTCATTAAAGGCGAAACCAAACCAAAACGATTTACTTATTTACTTGGGGGAAACGAATCGTGTACAACAGCTGCAAAAAGACTTTTAGTACTTGCCGAAAAAAAAGAGAATGGTGAAAAAATAGACCTTCAAAAAATTAAAGACACATTCTCAGTTGAACCACTTAAAAAGGACTTTTTTAAATCGTACAAAGAACATTACGAAAAGTTCTGGCGATATATTGCCAATGCTGAATTTGGTTATCGGGATATTCTTTTAGACACATCAAAAGAAGAACTTGCCAAACAAGAAAAACCAATTCGTGACTTTGTTAAAAAATTATTGGGGAGAATTGTTTTTCTGCATTTTTTGCAAAAAAAAGGTTGGATGGGCTGCCCTGCAAATACAAAGAAATGGGAAGGTGGCGAAAAACAATTTATGCAAAACCTGTTTAATGATTTCGACAAAAAAGAAAATTTTCACAGCCAATGTTTAACAAAACTATTTTTCAATACCTTAAATGCCAGACGCAAAAATGATATTTTTGAAGTTAAGGGATTGAACGGCAAATTAAATGGTTCTCGTGTTCCTTATCTAAATGGTGGATTGTTTGAAGCGGATAAACCCGAAGAAATACTGAATGTAGATTTTCCGGTAAAATATTTTGAAGAACTATTTGAGTTTTTTGCACAGTACAATTTTACCATTGACGAAAATAGCCCTGATGACCACGAAGTAGGTATTGACCCCGAAATGCTTGGCCATATTTTTGAAAACCTGTTGGAAGAAAACCGTGAAAAAGGTGCTTTTTACACACCCAAAGAGGTAGTTGAATATATGTGCAAGGAAAGCACTATTCAGTATTTAGTAAATTATTTTCCTGAAGAAGCAAAAATTGATGAATTTGTAAGAAATCATCAAGTATCTGAATATTTTACCGAAAGGGATAACGCCATTTCGCTAAACCAAAGAATTGATGCCATAAAAGTTTGCGACCCTGCCATTGGTTCCGGTGCTTTTCCTATTGGCATACTGCACGAACTTTTTGAAGCCAAAAAGTTTATTTACCCCTACTTAAAAACCAATCAGGAATTTAACCCTGCAAAAGTTAAAAAAGACATTATCCAAAATTCCATTTATGGAGTGGATATTGAAAAAGGTGCAGTTGATATTGCACAATTACGCTTTTGGCTGGCTTTGGTAGTGGACGAAACCGAACCGCAACCTTTACCAAACCTTGATTATAAAATAATGCAAGGCAATAGTTTGCTCGAAAGTTTCGAAGGGATTGATTTAAGCGAAACGGCTTTATTTGACGAACCTAATGTAACCATTGTAAACCCTACACTATTTGAAGAACCAAAGGCAGACTATGGGTTCTCAGAAGAAAATAGAGCCGATATCAAGCAATTGATTAAAGATTATTTTAAAGTAGAAGATAAAGACAAAAAAAACCAAATACATAAAGCCATTGATAAGATTGTACTCGACCATATTGATAAATCTTTGGAGTTTTATGAAAACAAATTGCTGATTGAAATTGCAACCTATGAACAAAAATTGGAAAGTAAAACAAGTGGACTAAATGCTCAACAAAAAGAACAAGTAGTTGCTCGAAGTAAAGAAATAAAAGAGATTGAGAAGCGTAAAAAACAGTTAGAAAATAGAGCACAGGCACGCAATAAATTATTAGATTTTGAACATACCGATGAACGCCCCTATTTTCTTTGGCATCTATTCTTTATGGATGTATTTGAGCAAGGTGGTTTTGATATTATGATTGGTAATCCACCTTATATTCAGATGCAGAAAGACAAAAGTTTCCTTGCCAATTTATATGCAGACAAAGGCTTCAAAACCTATTCTCGTTCAGGTGATATTTATATGCTTTTTTATGAAAAGGGAAATATCTTGTTGAAAGATAATGGTGTGTTATCATATGTAACGTCTAATTCTTGGATGAAGACTAAATATGGTAAACTCTTGAGGAAATATTTTGTTGAAAAAACAAATCCAATAAAGCTTTTAAATTTTGAAGATACATTAATATTCCCGTCTGCTACTGTCGAAGTAAATATCATTATCACAAAAAAATCTCTCTGTGCTACTTCTTTAACAGCTGTGACAATAACATCTGATTATAATACAAACATTAGTTTAGAAAAGTATTTTAATGAAAACTCTTTTGAAATTAATGAATTTGATGAAAATGGTTGGATTATTTCAAGTAAAGAGGAAATGATTATAAAATCAGAGTTTGAACGATTTGGTATACCGCTAAAAGAATGTAATATTCATATTTATATTGGCATTTTGAACGGATTTAACGATGCATATATAATAAACTCTGAAAAAAGAAATCAATTAATTAATAAGAATCCTAATGCAAGTGAAATAATAAAACCAATACTTAGAGGACGTGATTTAAGGAAATTCACTTACAAATGGAATGATTTGTGGCTAATTAACACGCATAATGGAATTAAAAAATTAGGAATTGAAAGAGTTAATGTAGAAAAAGATTATCCTGAAATATATGACTTTTTATACCCATATCGTGAACAACTTGAAATTCGTAAAAATAAAGGTGACCACTGGTCAAATTTACGAAATTGTGCCTATTTTCTTGAATTCGATAAACCAAAAATTATATGGGGTGAGTTATCTGATTCCCCAAAGTTTGTATATGATGAATCAGGAATGTACGCTGAGGCAACTTTATTTGCAATGACTGGAGAAAATTTAAAATATTTAATTTCAATTTTAAACTCTCGTGCTGCACTTTGGTATTTTAATTTGATTACCACTACCTCTGGAATGGGAACAAGTCGTTGGAAAAAATATAAAATCGAACAATTGCCAATCCCACAGATAGAAGAGAATAAAAGAAAACCCTTTGAAATATTGGCAGATTATTTGACACTAATAAACAACCCCGAGAAACCTTATTTATTTGAAAGTATATCAAACGAAATAGTCAGTCGTTTTTTTGAAGACGTACTCAATATGATGGTTTACGAACTCTATTTTGAAAAACATATGAAAGAAAACAAAATAGATGTATTGCAATTTGTAAATTTTGTGGACATCAACCAATTGGAAACCTTTGAAGAAAAACGGGATGTAATCCAACGAGAATATTACAAATTGAAGGAAAAAGATAATCCGATTAGGAATAGGATATTACTTGCCCCTGTTCATAGTCCAAATATCATAAAACGTATAAATGAAAGTACCCATTAACAATGAAATTACACGAATTACATATTAACGATTTTAAGTTTTTCTCGGAAATAGAGGCTAATAGTCCGCTATTAAAAATTAATGGAAATCATTTACTAATTTATGGCGAAAACGGAAGTGGAAAATCTACTATTTATTGGGCTTTATACACCTTGCTTGAATCGAGCCTAAAAAAGAAGGATGAAGAAATTCGAAAATATTTTAAGAAAACAGGTAATGATAGTTTGGTAAATATTCATTCAACAGGAAAGAATAATACATACATCAAAGCAGTTCTAAAGGATGATGATGGCAATCATCCAAAAATATTTCGGGTTTCAAGGAAAAGCATGGATTTATCAATTCGTGGTAATGCAGATGTGATTAAAAGCAGTATGGCAACCGATTTTATTAATTATCGGGTTCTTTTTCAGTTGCACAACTTAAAGCACTCAAAAGAAAATGACCTTTGGCTTTGGTTTGAAGAAGAAGTTTTGCCTTATGTAAAAAAAGGTGCAGTACCTTGTTTAAAAGAATTGGAGGAATTAAAGAATGGACCTGCAAAAATAAGAAATTTACAGGGTGAAGAAGTTTTTCCGACCGCTTCGTTGAGAACCGCACCTACAATTGAAGAAAAAGGAGATTATCAGAAATACAAAGCATACAAACAAAAAATAAATGATTGGAATAATTGGTTAAAAGGATTCCTTTCTGATATTGAAACCAAAGCAAATCTTTCCATCGAAAATGACTTTGGATATAAGTTTAAAATCAAACTTGAATTAGAACAAAAACAATTTGAAGTACAAGAAAATGGTTTCACTTTTCATAATCACCAAATATTGTTTTCTCTAACAAAATATGACAGTATAGATAATCCTAAAATTAAAAAACCACATACGTTCTTGAATGAAGCAAAATGGTCTGCAATCGGACTTTCGTTAAGGTTTGCGATTTTAGACTACAAACTTTATGATGCAGACTTAAAAAGTTTGGTTATTGATGATATGCTTTTGAGTCTTGATATGCGAAATAGAAATATTGTTTTGAACCTTTTGTTGAATAAGTATTCACAATACTTTCAACTAATCTTAATGACCCACGATAAATCATTCTATGAATTAGCAAAAAAGAAAATCAATATCATTGGCAAAAGTAAATTGTGGAATCTGATTGAAATGTACCAAGATGATACGAATGGTTTTTCCAAGCCCTATTTTAAACCAATAAAAGATAATATTCAAACAGCACAAGATTTTTTAATTCAACACGATTATGCTGCTTGCGGAATATATTTGAGAAAAGAGATTGAGCGTAAATTGCAAGAATTACTTCCAGTAAGTTTAAAAAAGGAAGAAAAAGAAGGAAAACTTATTGATAAAATATTGAATGATTTAATTCTTGTATTTGGAAAATTTTGCAATGAAGAAAATATTGATTTTGCACCATTTACAGATTTAAAAACTTACAAAGATTTACTTCTAAATCCACTTGCTCATAATGATGTAGATGCACCATTTTTCAGAGACGAATTAAACAGCCTGATTAAAATCACAAAGGACTTAAATAAAATCAAAAGAGGTAGATTATTTCATAGGAATAATAGAAATATGAATTTTGTATTGAACAAACCTGATGGAACTTATTATTCTGTAAGAATGAAATCAGCGGAACAAATAGTGTTATTGGAAGAAGAAGGAAAACCTGCAAGAATTTCAATTTACAGTAAATGTAAGGTTTCCAGTATTGATAATAGTGGAGTAATTACAAATGAAGTAGAACAGTTTGATACAATAAAATATTGCTACATTGAAATGTGCAATAGATTTGGAATTGAACCTTCAAATGACTTATCGAATGTATTTGATTATGATGGAAAGAATTTTAACGAAAAACTAATTGAAGTAAATGGAGAATAAAGCCACCCCTTCGCAACCATACACATTGCCAAGTCGCTCGAAAAGTCCACCGCACGAGCCAAAACTTGTCAAAGAGTATGGCTGCCCCAACGCTTTTTTGCCGACCCGAAAAAACTATTTTTTTTAGAAACATTAGTGCTTCGACTGAGAGAATTATGAATGTAAAAATATTATTAACTGACTGAAAATGAATAAAGCCCAGCATACAACAAAGGCTATACGTAATGCGGGTAAAGTGTTAAATATGAACATTATAACCCCATCGTAAAATGTTTACACTAAAAAAGTAGATTATGTATAAGAATGATAGTGTAACAGGATATTATGTGAAAAATTAAAATTACATTTGTCAGGAATAATCTTTTAAAATTTAATAAATATTAGTTAATTTATATGCATATGAAGAAGTT
>QMPG01000080.1 GCA_003648455.1 Bacteroidota bacterium | reverse complement strand
TAAAGAATAAAATTTCGGCAGATTACTACCATGCAGGATTAAATAATGAAAGCCGTGAAAGAAAACAACAAGCATGGAAATCGGGAAAAACACGAGTTATTGTTTCAACCAATGCTTTTGGAATGGGTATTGACAAATCTGACGTAAGAATTGTAGTTCACCTTGATTTACCCGACTCTATTGAGGCTTATTTTCAAGAAGCAGGAAGAGCCGGACGAGACGGTAAAAAAGCATATTCCGTAATTCTTTATCATAATTTAGATAAAATAAAACTTAAGCAAAGAATTGACAGGTCGTTTCCCGATATTAAAAAAATTGTACAAGTATATAATGCTTTGGGTAACTACTTTCAAATAGCCATTGGTTCGGGAAAAGATTTAGTTCTCGATTTTAATTTAATCGATTTTTCATCTCAATATAAATTCAATATATTAATTGCATATAACTGCTTAAAAATTCTTGAGAGAGAAGGTTATATTCAGCTTACCGAAGAATTGGATAATCCTTCAAAAATTCATTTCTTGTATAACAAAAATGACTTATATAAATTTCAGGTTGCAAATGCGAATTATGATAGCTTTATTAAACTTTTGCTTCGATCATATACAGGAGTTTTTAATAATTTTGTTGCTATTGACGAAAGAGTATTGGCAAAAAAATCTAATACAGATATCAAAACAATAAGAAAATACTTGCAAGGACTTAATAATAACAAAGTTATAAGATATATCCCTCAAAAAAAGACACCCTTAATTATTTACACCGAACAACGTTTGGAAGAAAAAGCTTTATTTATCTCGAAAGCAAACTACCATGACAGAAAAGTCAGATTTACTCAAAGAATAGAAGCTATGCTAAACTATGCAGAGAGTGATAACAAATGTAGAAGTCAGCTACTATTAAATTATTTTGGTGAAAAAAACGCCTATCGCTGTGGCAAATGTGATGTTTGTCAAAAAAGAAACGAACTAAATTTAAGCAAGTACGAATTTGATTTAATTTTAGAAGAACTAAAAAAAATTTTAATTGAAAAAAACTCTACTGTCGACTTTTTGGTTGATAATATATCGATTAAAAAAGAAGACAAAATACTCAAAGTTATTCAATGGCTTCTCGATAATGACAAAGTGAAATACACAGAAAATAAAAAACTAAGGTGGACGTAGGCGAAGATGAAAGTTTAAAGTATAAAGTTTAAACTTTTATGGTTATTCTTTAATTGTTATTACTTTTGCAAAAAATTATTACAAATCTTATGGGAAAAAATATTGATAATATTGTTTATTCAAAGAACGTGCTTGAATTTACTACTGTGGCTAATGAATATTGCTCTTTTATTGAAAAAGCTTATAAAGGAAGTCAAAAAGATTTTTTTGTAAAAATTCAAAAAATATTACCATTATTATATTTAAAGGCATCATTATTACCCGAGCTCAAAATTATAAGTTCTGAGGGAAGCGAAAAGTTTGTTAGTCTTGAAGAATGGGAGTTAATTAATAACAACATAAAATTGTTGTTAAGCGATTTTGATACTTTTAAAGAAGTTTACGACCCATTAATGCAAGAAGAAGAAGATTCATCCTCAGTAAGCATTGCAGAAAACATTGCAGATATTTATCAAGACCTAAAAGACTATGTCAGTTTATACAACATTGGTTCAATTGAGATGATGAACGATGCTATATGTGAGTGTAAAAATAATTTTAAAAAATATTGGGGACAGCGTTTAGTAAATATATTGAGACCAATTCATCATATTGTTTATGGTGATAAAAAATTAAATACAGATGTAAATACAGAAACAAAAAAAAGAGACAAAAACTCCTGGAATATATCACAACAATTTGAGAATTTAGACAACGATGAATAACTCTTACCAAAGTAAAATAACAAAAGAAGAAATTGCCGAATTACCTTTAACAAAATTTAATGAAGAAATAATTGTAATTGACAACAAAAAGAAGTTAGAAGCAATAATTGCTGATTTAAAAAAAGAACGAATATTAGGCTTTGATACAGAAACGCGACCTGCATTTAAAAAAGGAAGAACAAACAAAGTGGCGCTACTTCAATTATCTTCAGAACACAAAGCGTATTTGTTTAGATTAAACAAAATTGGATTGCCTGATTCTCTTAAAGAGATTTTATCAGATGATAAAACATTAAAAATTGGTATTGCAATAAGAGATGACATTAAAATACTACAAAAGCTAAATAAATTTGAGGCAAACTCATTTGTTGAATTACAACAATTTGTAAAACAATTCAATATTGAAAATAATGGTATGAAAAAATTGGCTGGTATAGTGTTAAAATCAAAGATTTCGAAAGCTCAGCAATTGTCAAACTGGGAAAACGAAACACTAACCGAAGCTCAACTTAATTATGCTGCCACCGACGCTTGGATTTGTTATAAAATTTATAAAAAATTAAGTGCTATATAAAAAATTGTAAAACACGCTAATATGAATAATTATTCAAAAATTATATTAAAATCTGGTAAAGAACAATCAATTAATAGATATCATCCATGGATTTTTTCAGGTGCAATAAAATTAATTAAAGGGAATTTAAAAGAAGGTGATATTGTAGAGGTTGTATCAAATCATAATGAATTTTTAGCTTTAGGGCATTATCAAATTGGCACAATAGCCGTAAGAATATTTTCTTTTGAAAAAGCAGAAATAAATGCTGATTTTTGGGAAAACAAAATACAAAATGCTTATAATTTAAGAAAAAAAATTGGGTTTATCGATAATAAAGAAACAAACGTATTCAGATTAGTACATGGAGAAGGCGATGGTATGCCCGGTGCAATAATTGACTTTTATAACGGAACTGCTGTTACTCAATTTCATTCAATTGGTATGTATCTTGAGCGTCAAACTTTTGCAAAAGCTTTAAAAAACATATTTAGCGATAAACTTAATGCTGTTTACGATAAAAGTGAAACAACCATTCCTTTTAAATCAGAAATAAATGCAACTAACGAATATCTATTAGGAAAAAATAATACAAATATTGTAAGCGAATATGGCAATAAATTTAGAGTTGACTGGAAAGAAGGACAGAAAACCGGTTTCTTTATTGACCAACGTGAAAATCGAAAACTGCTTGAATACTACTCAAAAGACAAAACTGTTTTAAATGTTTTTGGATATACCGGCGGATTTTCTGTTTATGCAATGAAAGGTGGTGCAAAATTGGTTCACTCTGTTGATAGCTCAAACAAAGCAATTGAGCTTACCGACGAAAACATTGCATTAAATTTTACAGATACTTCAAGACATAAATCTTTTGCTGTTGATGCTTTTAGTTATTTAAAAGACATAAAAGATAAATACGACCTTATTATACTTGATCCTCCGGCATTTGCAAAACATAACAAAGCATTAAACAATGCTTTGAAAGGTTACAAAAAAATTAACACTCGTGCGTTTGAACAAATTCGTCCGGGAGGAATTTTATTCACTTTCTCTTGTTCTCAAGCTGTTAGTAAGAAACATTTTAGAGAAGCAGTTTTTTCAGCAGCAGCAATATCAGGAAGAAAAGTTAAAATATTGCATCAACTGACACAACCTGCCGATCATCCGGTTAATATTTATCATCCAGAAGGAGAATATCTTAAAGGATTAGTGCTTTATGTTGAATAAAAGCGGCTCACTTTAAAATTCGGGTGGATTAGGCATAAATTTCAGAACTCCTGACCCATAAACTGATTATTAATGGATTATAAGTATTTGTTCGTATACTGTAGTTATCGAAAATATTCAATATTCAACACCCAATAATCAATATTCAATTGTTGCTGACGCACCAAATCTTTTATACTAAAAGTAATTTAATTTAATATTGTAAATTTTATATTGAGTGTTGAATGTTTAAAATGCTTGAATATACTAATATTTCAAAATAGATACCCTTAAAGTGTTTGTTTTCTTGATAAATATGTTATTATAAACAAATACGCCCTAATTTGGGTGTAAAAAAAAACCACGTAGTGGTGATATGTTTATAGCACAGAGTTTGTAAAATATTTTAAAGTGCCGTAGGTACGTCCTGTTTAAGTATTTAGACAGTTTTAAAATTTATCGGATAACAATAATTATTTTATTATAATCCACCCTAATTTCATTGACCCATAAAAGCACAAAATATCTTATTGAATAATAAACCCCGAGATTTCGGGATTTTACTATAGCTCAACATTATAAAGTTTAGGAACTTTCAACTTTATAAACTTTCAACTTTACAAACTAAATAATAGGCAGAGTAAAATAAAATGTAGTTCCCTTGTTAACTTCAGATTCAAGCCATATTCTACCATGAAGCAATTCAACTAATTTTTTAGTAATTGTTAAACCCAATCCTGTACCTCCGTATAAAACGGTATTATCATTTTCAATTTTTCTAAATCTGTCAAAAACAAGATCAAATTTTTCTTCGTCTATACCAATACCGGTATCTTTAACACAAAATACTATATTGTTTTTTCTATTCTCATAACCGAATTCTACAAACCCATTATTTGTGAATTTAATTGCATTTCCAATTAATTTATTTAAAATTTGTCTTAACCTAACAACATCTGTATTAATGATATTATTATTTTCAGATGGTTTTTTAAGTAATAATTTAATATCCTTATTCTCTTTATTTAAATAATTTTGATGAAGTATAAATAATTCATCTAAAACATCATTAATATTAACTTCTGAATAGTTTAACTTAAGCTGACCTGCTTCAATTTTTGACACATCCAAAATATCGTCAATTATTCCCAGAAGTGACATGCTGTTATCATTAATAATCTTAATATAACTGTCTCTTGTTTTATCATTAAGTTTTCTATCTAACATACTTGAGAATCCTATAATAGCGTTCATAGGGGTTCTTATTTCATGTGATAAATTATTTAAAAATGCTGATTGAAATTTAACTGCCTCTTCAGCTTTTTCTTTTGCTGCCTTTAAGCTTTGTTCATATTCTTTTTGCTCGCTTATATCTCTATAAATTCCATATACAGCAAGCTGTCCACCATCAAAAATAATTGGAGTTCCAAGTATTGAAACATAAATTAATTTTCCATTTTTATGTTTTCTTAAAGATTCTTTAAAAACGACTTTACCCTTTGCCACTTTGCGAGTAATATCAACAGATTCTTCTTTTAAACTATCAGGTATAATAAGCTCGTCTACCTTTTTGTTGTAAACTTCTTGTGAAGTGTATCCAAACATATCAGTAAATTTCTTATTCATCCTCAGTAATTTACTTTCATTATCTGTTATTACAATTGCTTCAGGTGAGTTATTAAACAACTCTTCAAAGTATGCTTTCTCTATTGATAAATCATTATATGCATTGTTTCTTTCATTTATCATTCTATTAGCAGCAACGGCTAATAATTTAAATTCGGGAAATTTTAATTTACTAACATCAATTTCAACAAATTCTGTAGATGCTCTTTTGAAAAAATTAACTAGTGAGTTAATGTTTGAAGAAATTGATTTAGCTGTAATTCTCGTGATGAAAAAAATTATGAATGAGAAAAAAATTAAAATTATTAGAATAAATAAAATCTGAGAATATAAATTATATTTTAATTCTGCTTTTTGTTTATATACAATATTGTCAATCTCGTCTAAATAAACACCTGCGCCAATCATCCATTCCCATTCAGGGAAACCTTTAATAAAAGAAACTTTTCTAGTAGGAACAGGTTTCGACAATTTATTCCAAACATAATAAATAAAATCTCCCTTAGGATTTTCAACAGCTTTTCTTTCCTCCTGAATAACTTTAACGCCGTTTGGGTCGGTTAGTTCCCATAAATTACGATTATCTTCTACAACTTTCCCATCAGTAATTAATGCATCACCATTATATTTATTTATAAAAATATATCCTTCTTTACCAAAACGGATAGCAGCAATTTCTTTAAGAACATCTGCTTTAATCTTCTTCTCAACATCATCGAGATAAACACCGCTACCAATACACCAATTCAATGGTTTAAAAAGCTTAACAAATGATATTCCGGGGTAAATAAATTCAGAACTTAAACCTGATTTTCTCCAATAATTTTTCACATACCCTTCTTTATGTTTTTTTACTATTCTCAGCTCTTCTCTAATAACATAATTACCCTTAGCATCTTGTAAATTGAATGAGTTTATATTTTCTAATTGAGGTTCGGTAGGATAAAGTATTTCATTGCCTTTTAAATCTACAATAAAAATATAATCATCCCCATTATTATATCGTATTGGTCGCAAGGCTTGTTTTATTAATTCTTTTATCTCCTGCTTTGATTTATAATTTATATTTTTTTTATAAATATTTAAAGCAATATTATATGCATTATAAACTCTTCTTTTTATTTCAAATTTGGCTTTCTTTTCAGTTTGGACTTTTTTATATTGAATAATATCTAAAGCAGCATCTACTTTACTTTTAGCAATTTGTTTCTGAGCATCTATATAAAATTTACTTATCTTTTCAGTACCAACTTTATACTTATGTCTTATCTGATAAATAGATGCTACAACAAAAATAATAACGAACCCTAATAATATGAAAACACTAACAAAAAAATATTTATCTGATATACTCTTTTCTTTATTAAAAAAATTGATTTTACTAATTAATGATTTTAACATACTCTATTGATTAAATTTTTATAAAAATAAAAAAAAAATCAAATAAATAATGATTTGATCTCTAAAAGAATCTAAAATTATTGTACTCTTTTAAATCCACAAGTCGAGTAACAGATAGTTACTTAATCTCGAAAATCAAACTCGTGAGGGATATTCTATTCGTGAATTTTAGGATTTATTTAAAACCCCCTGCAATTAATTTTTTGTTTTTATAACCTGAAAGGTTGATATAAAAACTTATTTTATTATTGGACAATCATAATTAAAAAATTATTTAATATGCAAACCACATTCTTTACTTTCCGGTTCTTCCCACCACCATCGTCCGGCACGCAGGTCTTCACCTTTTTTTATTGCTCGTGTGCATGGTTTACAACCTATACTTGGATAACCTTGGTCGTGTAATACATTATATGGAATTTCATTATCTCTAATATATTCCCATACTTGCTCTTCGCTCCACTCAATTAATGGATTTAACTTTATTAAATTATTATTCTCGTCCCATTCAACTAATTTTGTGTTTATACGTGTAATTGATTGAGCTTGTCTTAATCCACAAATCCATACATCCAAACCTTCAAAAGCTCTTTGTAAAGGATTAAGCTTTCTGATTTTACAACAAAGCTTTCTGTTTTCAACGCTATCGTAAAAAAGATTAACACCTTTCTCATTAACCATTTTTTCTACCTCTTCTTTATCAGGAAAATAAACCTTTATTTTTATATCGTACTTTTTATTTGTTTTATCAATTAAATCGTATGATTCTTGAAAACATCTACCTGTATCGAGAGTGAAAATTTTAGTTGATTTGTCAATTGATGCAATCATGTGAGTAAGCACTTGGTCTTCAGCTCCAAGACTTGATGAAAGAGCAATTTTTTCCCCATATTTTTTAATAAAAAACTCAATAACCTCTTCGGGTTTCTTGTTTTTCAATTCTTTATTAAGTTCACTAATAATATTTTTATTTATCATTTCTATTAAATTTTTATTTTTCATCGCAAATATATAAATTTTTGTATCTATTATCTTAAACTAATTTTATTTATTAGTGTTTGCACGAAAACGTCAATATTGTTACTTCGATTGAAATGAGAAATGTATCCTCTCAAAAAAGGCTGATAATTTATTAGAATGGCTATTTATCAATGTTCATTTAGTTAATAATAGAATATTTTGATTATCAGATTAGCACCACAATTTATTGTGGTGTTTAAATGAATCCATTATGTTCTAAAAGTCGGCTTAAAGCCAACTTCAATAGATTAATAATATTTGTTCATTTTACCATTGTTTTCTGAAAGGATACGGAGAAATCTCATAACACAGTGTATATAAGCTGAATGGGGTTTCTCACTATTCCCGATTTTCGGGACAGGCTGTTCGAAACAACAACACAACTAAAATTTTACGGATTTCCGAATTAACAAGTCACGGTATGACTAACTTATAAAGAAGTTAAAAGTTATTATATAAATAATTATAATTTTGTTACTTTTGCCGAAAGAAAAAATTCTTAATAAGAAATATGGAAAAGCATCATATAAATCATCTTCGTGAATTAGAAGCAGAATCAATTTATGTAATACGTGAAGTTGCATCACAGTTTGAAAACCCTACAATGTTGTTTTCTGGAGGAAAAGATTCTATAGTTATGTATCATTTAGCAAGAAAAGCTTTTTGGCCTGCAAAGGTACCTTTTCCTTTACTACATATCGATACAGGTCATAATTTTAAAGAAACTATTGAGTTTAGAGATAATCTTGTAAAAGAAACAGGCGTAAAACTTATTGTTGGTTATGTGCAAGACGCAATTGATTCCGGCAAATCTATTGAAGAAAAAGGAGTTAATGCCAGTAGAAATATTTTACAAACAACAACTTTACTTGATTCCATTGAAAAAAATAAATTTGATGCTGCAATGGGTGGCGCTCGTAGAGATGAAGAAAAAGCAAGAGCTAAAGAACGATTTTTCTCTCACAGAGATGAGTTTGGACAATGGGACCCAAAAAATCAAAGACCCGAATTATGGAATATTTTTAATGGTAGAAAAAATATGGGCGAACATTTTAGAGTATTCCCAATAAGTAATTGGACAGAAATGGATGTTTGGCAATATATATTAATGGAAAACATAGCTATTCCTAATCTTTATTTCACTCACAAAAGAGAAGTATTTAACCGTGATGGAATTTGGTTGGCAAATGCACCGTTTATGCAACTAAAAGAAAACGAAAAGATTGAAATAAAAGATGTGCGTTGCCGTACTATTGGAGATATTACATGCACAGGGGTAACTCTTTCAAAAGCAAACTCTCTTGAAGATATTATTCAGGAAGTTGCTGCAACAAGAACAACAGAAAGAGGTGGTAGAGCCGATGATAAACGCTCAGAAGCTGCAATGGAAGACAGGAAAAAAGAAGGCTATTTTTAAACTTTAAATACGTTAATAAAAGACTATAATTTTTTGTATTTATGTCAAAAGAGATAAAAAACTACACAAAAGAGAAAGAATCAGGCTATTTAAATATGGAACTTTTACGCTTCACTACAGCAGGTAGTGTTGACGATGGTAAAAGCACATTAATTGGCCGATTATTATACGATAGTAAAGCAATTTTTCAAGACCAAATGGAAGCTATTGAAATTGCGAGTGAACGAAAAGGTGAGGAAGAAGTTAATTTAGCTTTACTTACCGATGGTCTTCGCGCAGAAAGAGAACAAGGTATTACTATTGATGTAGCATACCGTTACTTTGCTACTCCCAAAAGAAAATTTATTATTGCCGATACTCCCGGTCATATTCAATATACACGTAACATGGTTACCGGAGCTTCAACAGCAAATGTTGCCGTAATATTAATTGATGCACGTAACGGAGTATTAGAACAAACCATACGCCATGCATACATTGCTTCTCTTTTACAAATTCCTCATATTATTGTATGTGTAAATAAAATGGATTTGGTTGACTTTGATAAAAAAGTCTTCGAAAAAATTCGTAATGATTTTAATAAATTCTCAGCAAAACTAAACGTTAAAGATGTTAGGTTTGTTCCTGTAAGTGCTAAGCTTGGAGATAACATTGTTGATCGTTCTGAAAAAATGAACTGGTACGATGGTCCTACTCTGTTATATCTTTTAGAAAATATTCACATTAGCAACGATTATAATTTTATCGATTGCAGATTTCCTGTTCAGTATGTTATTCGTCCTCAATCAAAAAAATTTCCTGATTATAGAGGTTACGCAGGTAGAGTTGCCGGAGGAATTTTTAAATTAAACGACAAGGTTAAAATTCTACCTTCCGGTTTTACATCTACAATAAAATCAATTGATACTATGGGGAAAAGTTTAGACGAAACTTTCCCTCCTCAATCTGTTACTATTACTCTTAACGACGATATTGATATTAGCCGTGGAGATATGATTGTTAATGCTGCCAATGGTCCTACTGTTTCGCAAGACATTGATTTAATGATATGTTGGTTTAATGAAAAACCTTTACAGCTTAGAGGAAAATATGCAGTAAAGCATACTACTAAAGATGTAAGATGTATGGTTAATGATATTAAATATAAAGTCAATATTAATAACTTGGAAAATAATACAGAAGATAAATCTGTAGGATTAAACGATATTGCAAGAATATCTATAAGAACAACAAAACCATTATTATTCGATTCGTACCGGAAAAACAGAATTACAGGTAGCATAATTCTTATTGACGAAGCAACAAATGAGACGATTGCAGCCGGAATGATTATTTAGATAATAACCTGAGTTCGATATAAAATATTATCACAGCTTCAATTATTTTTCTTTAGAAATTTATCCAAATTTTTGAAGTACTATCGGGATAATTCAAGAAAATTTG